>SXNB01000064.1 GCA_005777205.1 Burkholderiales bacterium
AGGTATCCTGCTCGACGATGCGGAACGACACGCCGCGCGCTTCCAGGTACTCGGGTAGCACGCGCTCGGGGAACCCGGGTTGCTTCTGGTCCAGGTTCACCGCGATGAGCTCGAAGTTCACCGGCGCTTTCTCGCGCAGCGCCAGCAGCACCTCCAGCATGCCGTAGCTGTCCTTGCCGCCGGACAGGCAAACCATGACCTTGTCGCCGCCCTCGATCATGGCGAAATCGGCAATGGCATCGCCCACCTGGTGGCGCAGGCGCTTAGCGAGCTTGTTCTGCTCGTAGTGGTTCTTGCGGGTGTCGTTCACTGGGGCGAGGCGATCTTCAGGCCGGCGATGCCGGCGACGGTGAGCAGGATGCAGCCTATGCGCGCGATGGTGCGCGGCTCGCCGAACAGCGCCATACCAAGGATCGCCACGCCCACCGCGGCGATGCCAGTCCAGATCGCATATCCGGTGCCAATAGGGATGGTGCGCACCGCGAGCGCAAGGAAGTACAGGCTCGCGACCATCGCGGCCAGCGTCACCACGCTGGGCAGCGGCCGCGTGAAGCCATCGGTGTATTTCAGGCCGATCGCCCACACCACTTCGAGCGCACCTGCCAGCATCAGCCAAATCCAGGCCATGGTTTATTCTAGAGGAACACCGATCGGCCGCCGTCCACCGCGAGCACCTGGCCAGTGACGAAAGAAGCGGTGGCGAGGAAGTGCACCGCCTGGGCGATGGACTCCGGCTCGCCGATGCGCGCAAGCGGCGTGGTGGCGACGATGCGCGCGCGCTCCGCCGTATCGAACTGCGCGTCCTCAGGCCAGGCGATGGCGCCGGGGGCGACCGCGTTCACGCGCACCGACGGCGCGAGTTCCAGCGCGAGCGCGCGGGTCAGCGCCGCGAGGCCCGCCTTCGCGACCGAATACACCGCGTAGCCCTTAAGCGGGCGCTCGGCGTGGATGTCGACGATGTTCACGATGCAACCAGCTTGCTTCGCCAGGTGCGGTGCCGCCTCCTGCGCAAGGAACAGCGGCGCGCGCAGGTTGGAGCCCATGAGCTCCTCCCAATGCGTCGCCTCGATGCCGCCCACCGCGGTGGGATAGAAGGTGGAAGCGTTGTTGACGACGATGTCGAGGCGCTTGAACTCCGCCAGCGCCGCGTTCACCAGCGCGCGCGGCGCGATCGGCGCCAGCAGGTCCGCCTTCACCCGCCGCGCGCTGCGCGGCCGCAGCGCGTTCAGTTCGTCCTCCAGCTTCGCCGCGTCGCCCTCCGACCCCCGGTAGTGAATCACCACGTCCGCACCCGCCGCGTGCAGGCGGCGCGCGATCGCGGCACCGACCCGGCGAGCGGCGCCGGTGACGAGCGCGGCCTTTCCCTGGAGATCCGGATTCATCAGTAAGTGCAGAATTCTAGGGTAAATTCCACCGCATGACGGCATCCAGGACGACGGCCCAGACACTTCCGCTTCCGGATGACGCGGCGCTCGCCGCCAGCCGCCGGCTGCTGGACCGGCTGGCTGCGGAACTGGCCGCGAACGGCAACTGGATTCCGTTCACGCGCTACCTGGAGCTGGTGCTGCACGAGCCCGGACTGGGCTATTACGCAGCTGGCGCGCGCAAGTTCGGCGCAGGCGGGGACTTTGTTACCGCGCCGGAACTGTCGCCACTGTTCGGCCGCGCGCTCGCGCGCCAGGTTGCGCAGGTGCTGCAACCGGGCGACGCGCTGCTGGAGTTCGGCGCCGGCAGCGGCGCGCTCGCTGGGCAGTTGCTGGGCGAACTGGATTGCCCCTACTTCATCCTGGAGACCAGCGCGGACCTGCGCGAGCGGCAGCGGCAGCGCCTCGGCGAGCGCGTGCAGTGGCTCGAGCGCATGCCGCAGCGCTTCCGCGGCGTGATGCTCGCCAACGAAGTGGTGGACGCGATGCCGGTGCACGCGGTGGCGTGGCGCGGCGACGGCATCTTCGAGCGCGGCGTGTGCGCGAACGAAGGCCAGCTGGCGTGGTCGTTGCGTCCGGCCGAAGGGGCCGTGCTCGCGGCCGCCCGCACCCTGGCGATCGAGCCGCCAACCTCGGGCGCCTACGAAAGCGAGATCGGACTCATCGCGCCGACCTGGATCCGGTTGCTCGCGCGCGCGCTGGAGCGGGGCGCCATCCTGGTCGCGGATTACGGCTTCCCGGCGCGCGAGTACTACCACCCGCAGCGTTCCACGGGAACGCTCGCCTGCCACTACCGCCATCGCGTGCATGGCGACCCGTTCTACCTGCCCGGCCTTCAGGACATCACGGCGCACGTGGACTTCAGCGCGCTCGCGCGCGCGGCCGGCGCTGGCGGGCTGGACGTGCTCGGCTATGCGAGTCAGGCGCAGTTCCTCATCAACTGCGGCATCACGAAACTGCTGGAGAAGGAGGATCCCGCGGACACGAAGCGCTACCTGCCTTTGGTTTCCGCGGTCCAGACACTGCTCGCGCCCTCGGAGATGGGCGAGCTGTTCAAGTTCCTCGCGCTGGGCCGCGGCGTGGGGGCGCCGCTGCTTGGCTTTGCCAGCGGCAACCGGGCGCATGCGCTCTAGCCTGGTCCTGCTGCTGGTGGCGTGGTGCACCACGTTCACCACGCAAGGCGGCGAGATGGAGGATGCGCGCAAGCGCTGGGCCGCAAGCCCGCACGGGCCGATGCTGGAGCGTACCCTGCCGCCGAGCTTCGAGCCGGCGGACCTGCCCGAGCCGAAGTCGCGCGGCGCGCAGCTCACCGCGCGCTACTGCATCCAGTGCCACAACCTCGCCAATCCGGCGATGCACGACGCGGAGAAATGGCCGGCGGTGGTCGAGCGCATGGTGCTGCGCATGCAGGGCAAGGGCAACATGGGCCGGCTGATGGCGGAGATGATGGCGGGCGTGGAGGCGCCTTCGGCGGAAGAGACCCGGGCCCTCGTCGCCTACCTGCAGCGGCGGGCGCAAAAGCCGCTCGACCCGCTGAAGGTGCCGGAAGCCTACCGCGCCGAAGGCGACGCGTTCCGCATCGCCTGCAACCAGTGCCACGTGCTGCCGGATCCGGCGCGCTACAGCGCGCGCGAATGGCCGGCGGTGGTGGCGAGGATGGGGAAGAACATGGAGTGGATGACCCGCGTGGTGGGCTCCAGGCCCATCCCGGGCGAGCCGCAACTGCGGATCGAGGACATCAACGCGTTCCTCGCGCGCCACGCGCGCAAGCCGCGCTAGACGTTCTTTTCCTCCAGCCACTCCAGGATTGGCCGCGCCGCCGCTTCCCAGCGCGACTCCAGCACCACCGCGTGTCCGAGGCCCTGCAGCTCGCGGTACTCCGCGCCCAGCATCCGCGCGCTCGCCTGCACGCTTGAAGCGGGAATGAGAAGGTCCCTCTCCGCGCCAAGACACAGCATGGGCGGGCGCTGCAGCGTCCACAGTTGCGGCAGTCCCCACCCCGACATGTCCATAAGCGCGCTGCGACTCGGGCTGCATGCGCCGATGGATGCCAGCGTGACGCGCTTGGTCCATGGGCCCGGCGAACAGCGCCGGCCGGGTCCAGGCGAGCGTGAATGTGGAAGGCAGCAACCCGGAGCTGGGCACCGGGCAGGCAAACACCGCCGCGGCGCAGTCGCCCTCGGCCGCAACGCCAAGGTACTTCTGCACCACCATACCGCCCATGGAATGGCCGACGAGGACCCGCGGGCGCCCGATCATCTCCACGGCGCCGGCAAGATCGCGCGCGTAGTCGTCCAGGCCAAACCGGTTGAGCCGCTCGCGGCCGCCACTCAGGCCGTGGCCGCGCAGCGAGACCGCGTAGACCGGGAAACCGCGCGAGGCGAACCAGGACAGGAAGTGCTCTTCCCAGCACCAAGCGCCGACGTGCGCGCCGTGCACGAAAACGAGCGGCGTTCGCCGCCTGCACTAGGCGACGGGCGGTACCGCCATGCCACGCCGCACCGCCGGGCGCAGCGTGATGGTGTCATACCAGCGCCTCACCGCCGGGAAGGCGGCGAGGTCCACGCGGTGCCATTCGTGGCGCGCCACCCACGGATAGGTGGCGATATCGGCGATCGAGTACTCGTCGGCCAGGTAGGCCGCCTGCTGCAGGCGCTTGTCGAGCACGCCGTAGAGGCGCTTGGCCTCGGTGCCGTAGCGCTCGCTGCCGTAGGGAATCTCGTCCTTCTTCGCGCGCATGAAGTGATGCGCCTGGCCGAACATCGGGCCGACGCCGCCCATCTGGAAC
>SXNB01000065.1 GCA_005777205.1 Burkholderiales bacterium
GATCTCCAGCGCATCCGGCGGGAGGTACAGGTCGGTCGGCATCTCGGCAAGCGGCTCGCCGTAGATGCGCACCACATTGGCGGCGACGAACGTCGCATGCGCCGGGCTGGCCGCGCCCGCCTCAGCCATAGTCCAGCCCCATCGCCTCGCGCACGTCACGCATGGTCTCAGTCGCGAGCTTGCGCGCCTTGTCGCAGCCGTCGGCGAGCACGCTCTTCACCAGCGTCGGGTCGTCCAGGTAGACCTGCGCGCGCTCGCGGATCGGCGCCAGTTCCGCCAGCACGCCGTCGATCACGGGCTGCTTGCATTCCAGGCAGCCGATGCCGGCCGTGGTGCAGCCCTTCTGCACCCACTCGCGCCGCGCCTCGTCTGAGTACACGTGGTGCAGCGCCCACACCGGGCAATGCTGCGGATTGCCCGGGTCGGTGCGTTTCACGCGCGCCGGATCCGTTGGCATGGTGCGAATCTTCTTCGTCACCAACTCCGGCGACTCGCGCAGGCCGATGGCATTGCCGTAGGACTTGGACATCTTCTGCCCGTCCAGACCCGGCATTTTCGAGGCTTCGGTCAGCAGCGCCTCGGGCTCGACCAGGATCCGCCGACCGCTGCCCTCCAGCCAACCGTAGAGCCGCTCGCGATCGCCGCGCGGCTGGTTCTGCTGTTCTTCGAGCAGCGCGCGCGCGCGGTTGAGCGCATCGGTGTCGCCGCTCTCCAGGAAATTCGTGCGCAATTCGTTGAACAGGCGGGCCTTCTTCGAGCCCATTTTCTTCACCGCACCCTTGGCCCTGTCCTCGAACCCGGCCTCCCGACCGTAGAGGTGGTTGAAGCGGCGCGCGACCTCGCGGGTGAACTCGACGTGCGGCACCTGATCCTCGCCCACCGGCACGTACCGGGCGCGGTAGATGAGGATGTCGGCCGCCTGCAGCAACGGATAGCCGAGGAAGCCGTAGGTGGTGAGGTCCTTGTCGCCCAGCTTCTGCTGCTGGTCCTTGTAGGTCGGCACACGCTCAAGCCAGCCCAGCGGCGCCATCATGGACAGCAGCAGGTGCAGTTCGGCGTGCTCCGGGACCAGCGATTGCACGAACAGCGTGGCCTGGTTCGGATCCACCCCGGAGGCGAGCCAATCCACGACCATGTCATGGGCGCTCGCGGTGATATCGCCGGGGGTCGCGTAATCCGTGGTCAGCGCATGCCAGTCGGCGACAAAGTACAGGCACGGGTACTCCGCCTGGAGCTTCACCCAGTTCTTCAGCACGCCATGGTAGTGGCCCAAGTGCAATGCGCCGGTGGGACGCATGCCGGAGAGGACTCGGGTTTCGAACATAGCTAGATCTGGAACAGCGTCCCGATGACGCGGAACGAGAGGTGGATCATCGGCGCCAGGATCACGCCCAGTGCGCTGGTGAACAGCAGCACCAGCAGGATCGGGAGCCCCCAGGGCTCCAACTTGGCGTAGCGGCCCGCGATGCGCACCGGCAGCAGGCCGGCCAGGATGCGGCCGCCGTCCAAGGGCAGGATCGGCAGCAGGTTGAGCAACATCAGAATCACGTTGACCTCGATCCCAGCCTTACCCATCAGGAGCAAGGGCTGGGTGAAATAGTTGCCCGGCAGCACATCCGCCAGCTTGAGCAGCCCCGCCCAGCCCAGGGCCATCGCGAGGTTGGCGCCCGGGCCTGCGGCGGCGACCCACATCATTTGCTGCCGCGGGCGGCGCAGCGCCGAATAGTTGACCGGTACCGGCTTCGCCCAGCCAAACAGCATTCCGGCGCCGCCCAGTAACTTGCTCGCCACCAGAATGAGGATCGGAACGACGATGGTGCCCACCAGGTCGACATGGCGCGCGGGATTGAGGCTGATCCGCCCCTGGGCGAAGGCGGTCATGTCGCCGAAATGGCGCGCTACATAGCCGTGCGCCGCCTCGTGCAGCGTGATCGCGAACAGGATCGGGAGCGCGTAGATGGCGACGGTTTGAACAAGTTGGCTCGCATCCATTTAAGCGGAGAATTTTATCAGACGCTCAGCCCCTTTACCGTGGCGCAGGACGAGCGGTTCCGCGCCCGAAAGGTCGATCACGGTGGTGGGCTCAACGCCGCAATGCCCGCCGTCCACCACCAGGTCCACGCTGTGCTCCAGGCGCTCCCGGATGTCGTCGGCATCCGCGAGCGGCGCCAGGTCGTCCGGCAACGACAGGGTCGCCGACAACATCGGCTCGCTGAGCTCCTCTAGCAGCGCGAGCGCAACCGGATGATCGGGTACGCGCACGCCGATGGTCTTGCGCTTCGGGTGCATCAGCCTGCGCGGCACTTCCCGGGTCGCGCGCAGGATGAAGGTATAGCTGCCTGGGGTGGCCGAGCGCAGCAGCCGGAACTGGATGTTGTCCACGATGGCATAGGTCGCCAGCTCCGACAGGTCGCGGCACATCAGGGTCAACTGATGTTTGTCGTCCATGCCGCGGATCTGGCGCAGGCGCTGCACCGCCGCCGCATCGCCCAGATGACACCCCAGCGCGTAGCAGGAGTCGGTTGGATACGCGATCAGCCCACCCTTGCGCACGATCTCCGCGGCCTGGCGCAGCAGCCGCTTCTGCGGATGAGTGGGATGGATCTGGAAGTATTGCGCCATTCAGGCACTCGCGAGGAAGTCTTCGATCAGCCGCGCGACCTGCTCGGGCTGGTCGTGGTGCAGCATGTGCCCTGCGTCGGCGACCGTGTGGAACGCCAGCTGGGCGAAGGCGGCACGGCGCTCGGCCAATTCCTCCGGCGAGAGCTTCATGCGCATGCGCGTCTCCGATTCGGCGGCCTCGACCCAGAGCACCGGCGCAGTGGCACGCGACCAGCAGGCGCTCGCCTCGTCCAGCCGGGACAGCGTGGCGTTAACCAGCTTGTGCGCCGGATCGCTGCGCAGGACCACGCCGCCGCCGCCCTCAGCTTCGCGTCCCCAGTGCCGCGCCAGGAACGCCGCCCGCTCGCGCGTCAGGCGGCGGTTGTTGCCCTGTAGCCGGTCCGCCAGTTCATCGTAGCTGCCATAGGAGCGCCAGCCAGGCGCGACCCGCAACTCCTCCAGCCAACGCTCGTATCGCTTGGGCGCCTGCTCGGCCCGGGTCACCGGCATGCCGAAGCCTTCCAGGTTGACGAAGCGCGCGATCCGTCCCGGCCGGATGCCGGTGTAGAGGCCGCCGACGTTCCCGCCCAGGCTGTGGCCGACGAGGTTCACCGGGCGCTCAGGCTGGATCCGCTCCAGCAAAACGTCCAGGTCACCGATGTAATCCGGAAACCAGTAGCTGTCAGCACCGCTCCACTGACTTAGGCCATAGCCGCGCCAATCCGGTGCATAGACGTCCCAGTCTGACGCCAGCGCATCGACCAGGAACTGGAACGAAGCCGACACGTCCATCCAGCCGTGCAGCAGGAACAGGCGGCGCGACGGATCTCCCTTCCAGTGGCGTATGTGGTAGCGCAGGCCGCGGATGTCAAGGAAGGTGGATTCGCTGTGGCGCATGGCGGACGCTATGATACCGGCCAACCATGCCCATCTACTCTATCGGGGACCGTCGCGTCGAATTCCGCGGCGACCATCACTATATCGCGGACGACGCCACGCTCGCCGGCTCCATCCTGCTGGAGAATGAAGTCAGCGTCTGGTTCGGCGTCATGATCCGCGCCGACAACGATCGCATCCATATCGGCGCGCAGACCAATATCCAGGACGGCTCCGTGCTGCACGTGGACCCGGGGTTTCCGATGACGCTCGGGCGCGGCATCACCATTGGTCACAAGGTGATGCTGCATGGCTGCAGCGTCGGCGACGGCGCGCTGGTGGGCATCAACAGCGTGGTCATGAACGGCGCAAAAATCGGCGCCAGCTGCCTGATCGGCGCCAATTCGCTGATCGCCGAAGGCAAGGAAATTCCCCCGGGCGTCCTGGTGATGGGCTCGCCTGGCAAAGTGGTGCGCGAGTTGACCGCGCAGGAGAAGGAACGCCTGCCGCTCATCGCGGCAGGCTATGTCGCGCGCTCGCGCCTGTTCCGCGCTGACTTGAAGGAGCAGCCCCTTCCGCTTTCGGCTCGCTAAATTACTTTGGCGCCATCCGGATGGCTCCGTCCAGGCGGATAGTCTCGCCGTTCAGCATCTCATTCTCGACGATCTGGCGCGCCAGTTGCGCGTACTCGGGCGCCCGGCCAAGGCGCGACGGGAATGGCACCATCTTGCCCAGGGATTCCCGCACCTCGTCCGGCATGCCCATGAGCATCGGCGTCTCGAAGATGCCCGGGGCGATGGTGCAGACACGGATGCCGTTGCGCGACAGGTCGCGCGCGATGGGCAGGGTCATGCC
>SXNB01000008.1 GCA_005777205.1 Burkholderiales bacterium
CCCGATCGGACAGATCTGGTCCGGGGCGCTGATGCTGGACCACCTCGGCCACCCGGAAGCGGCCGCGGACGTGGTACGCGCCATCGAGCGCGTCATCCTGGATGGGCCGCACACGCCGGACATGAAGGGCAAGGCCTCGACGCCAGAAGTGGGCGCCGCCGTGGCTGACGCGCTGCGCGGGCTGTCGAAGAAAGCCGCCTAGCCGCCGCGGTCCGGGCCGGCGGTCCCGGCCTTACTCCTCCTTTATGACGGCAAGCGCATCCACGGCCACCACGCCGTCGCGCTGGACGATGACCGGATTTGCCTCCGCCTCGCGTACCGGCCGCCCAGCGAGCAGCGCCAGCCGGGAGATCGCCACCAGCGCCCGCGCCAGCGCATCCAGGTCGCCTTGCGGCAGGCCACGGTAGCCGCGCAGCACGGCAAATCCCCTTACCTGCCCGATCATCTCCCGCGCTCCGGCCTCGTCGATTGGCGCTAGGCCCAGCGCGACGTCGTCGTAGAGTTCGGCGAGGATTCCGCCCGCGCCGACCATCACCAGCGGGCCGACGATCGGATCGTCGCGGTAACCGATGATCGCTTCGCCGAGTCCGGCTGCCATGCGCTGAACGAGCAGCGGCTCGCCGTTCGTGGCAAGAGACGGCACCTTGCCGGCGAACGCCTCACGCGTAGCGATGCCGAGAATCACGCCCCCCGCCTCTGACTTGTGCGCGATGTCCGGCGAGAGGATCTTCAACACGACCGGATACGGCAGGCGGTGCTTGTAGTCCGGCGCCCGCACCAGGGCCGCCTCGACCACGGGCACGCCCAGCGACGCAAAGAGGGTCATCGCCTGCAGTTCGTCGAGCTTTCCCCTAGCGGGAACCCCCTCCGGCCAGTCCAGCGGCCGGGCCTCGCTGATGGCTCGCGGTGCTCTCCAGGAAAGGCAGGCCCGGAAGGCGTCCGCGCACGCCTCGGGCGTGCGAAAGGCGGCGATGCCCGCCCGCGCCAGCAGCGCGAGCGCCTGGTCTGCCTGCGGGGTCAGGAATACGCCCAACGGCTTCGGGCTGCGGCGCGCCGCAGTTCCCGCCGCAAGGATCGGCTCCATCGCGCGTTGCGGATAGGAATGGGAGCTGGATCCCACCACCGCCAGCACCGCGTCGCAGCCCGGGAACTCAAGCATCTCCCCGAGAACTGCGCCGTAGGTCAGTCCCTTGCTGCCCATGGTCAGGTCAACGATCGGCGCCTCTGAGCCGGGCGCGACGGTCTCAATGCCTGTCATGCCGAGGCGGTCCACCACGCTCGCCGCGCCGCCTCCGGTGTTGGTCACCACGGCCACGCGCGGCCCTCGAGCCGGGGCACTGCCGCGGCCGGGCGGTTTGTGCCCCGCCAGCAGCGGCCCGATTTCGACCAGGGTCTCGAGCAGGTCGACGCGCACAATACCGCAGTCGCGAAAGTAGGCGTCCAGCGCCCGGTCTTCGCCGGCGAGGGCTCCGGTGTGGCTGCGCGCAAGGCGCGCGCCCAGTTTCGAGCGTCCAAGCTTGTAGGCGACCACGGGCTTGCCCGCGGCATGGGCTGCGCGCGCGCCGGCGGCGAGCCGTGCCGCGTCGCGCACCGTCTCCAGGAACAGCAGGATGGTGCGCGTCTCCGGATCGGCGGCGAGCAGCTCGACCAGTTCACCCACGCCTAGGTCGGCCTCATTGCCCACCGACAGCAGCTTGGAAAAACCCAGCCCACGCGCAGTGCCGCGCGAGAGCACGGTGCCCAGCATGGTGCCGCTTTGCGAGACGAGGCTGGTGCTGCCTGCCGGCGGCACATCGGCCTCCAGCACCGCGTTCGCACTAAGAGCGACGCGCCCCGTGAGATTGATCATTCCCATGCTGTTCGGCCCAAGCAGGCGCACGCGGAGCGCTCTCGCGCGAGCTAGGAGCCGCGCCTGCCGCGCCAAGCCCTCGCCGCCGACGTCGGCAAAGCCATCGCTGAAAATACTGGCCAGCGGTATGCCCTTGGCACCGCAATCCTCTAGGGCGCTCTCGACGTCCTCGACCATGATGAAAGCGTGATCGATATCGAACGGCACGTCCTTCAGGCTGCGGTAGCTTTTTAGGCCCAGAACATCGGCCCGCGAAGCATTGATCGGGGCGATCTTCCCGCCGTACCCAAACTTGACGAGGAAGCGCTGCGGGCGAGCGGTGTTCTTCGCGGCGTCGCCGGAGGCGCCGACCAGGGCCACCGCGCGCGGTGCGAACAGAATCTGCGCCAGGTTCATTTGTGGGACCCGGAAACTGCAGCCAAACGCAGACAGAAGCGCATGGAATCAAGTATGGCACGACCCGAGCGGAGAGCGGATTGAGGCGGCAGGCGAGTTCCTGCTACGCTGGGGGTATGGACTTTCACTTCACACCCGAGCAGGCGGCGTTCGGCGAATCCGTGCGCAGGTTTGCCGAAAAACATCTGCAGGCAGGCGCGCGCCAGCGCGCCCACACAACGGAGTATCCCTGGGACGCGGCGAAGTTGATGGCCGCGCAAGGGCTTCTCGGCATCGTCATTCCGGAGGCCGACGGTGGCCAGGGCGGAACGCTGATGGACGCCGTGATTGCCATCGAGGCCGTCGCCGCTTCCTGCCCGCGCAGCGCGGACGTGGTGCAGGCCGGGAATTTCGGCGCCATCCGTGTGCTCGCCGAGTACGGAAAGCCAGGTCAGAAAGAGCGCTTTCTCAGGCGCCTGCTCGCGGGTGAAGGCGTGATTTCTGTCGGCATGACCGAGCCTGAGGCCGGCTCCGCGGTAACCGATCTCAAGACCACCGCCACGCCCGACGGCGCGGGTTTCCGCATCAACGGCAGCAAGGTGTTCACGACTCACGCGCCCTATGCCGACGTCATCCTCGCATACGTGCGCTTCGCTCCCGGCGCAGGCGGCATCGGCTCGGTGCTAATCGATACCAAATCCGAGGGCGTCAGGTTCGGGCAGCACTCGAGCTTCATGTCGGGAGAAGAGTGGGCGCAACTGTATTTCGAGAACGTCTACGTGCC
>SXNB01000066.1 GCA_005777205.1 Burkholderiales bacterium
AAGGCGCCGGAGGCGGGCAAGCCGGGCGGCGACAAACCCGCCTGAGTCACTGCCGAGGCGCGCCCCCCGCACCGCAGTGCTTCCACTGTGCCCGATCTCCCGCACCATGCCGAGGAACTGGTCCTCCATGGTCGAGCGCATCAGCACCACGCCCAGCAACGGCGGCAGCGCGAAATAGGGCTCCAGCAGCCCGACCCACACCCGCTCGATCACGCCTGCGGGCAACTGGCGCAGGGGGGTAGCCACCTTCTAGCAGTTTGTTGAAAAATATCCCACATGCCCCGAGTAACCGGAAACGGACCACAACATATGGTCCAGCAAAACACCTTGTGGCGCAATGTAGTAGGTCATCATGAGGCAATCTGATCGCATGCATCGAATTTCAACAAACTGCTAGGCGCCGGAAGTTGCTCTTTAGGGCGCGGACGTTGATGGCTTCCGGCGGCCGCGCCTTGGACCACACCGTGACCTCGATCGGGAAGCTGAAGAACGGGAAGCTCGCTTCGCCCACCTGCTCGACAGTCGCGATGTGGCCATTGCGCGCGACCACGCGGCTGCTTTTCATCCCGGGAATGAACGCAGGCAGGGGCTCGTAATCGGTCAGCGTGCCCCAGACGGTGTCCCAGGTCGCGGCCACCAGCGCATGCGCGCGGGCCTGGACCGCGCCGTCGAGCCGCGAAGCCTCCACGGACACCTCCTCCGCCGCGGCCGCGGCGCCGGCAAAGCAAAGGATCGCGATCGCGGGCAGGAGCATCCTGCGCCCAGAATAGCGCTAGCGGCCCTGAACCAGTTCCTCCAGTCGCACCCGCGCCACCTTCAGCTTCGCCCCCGCCGCGACGATTTCTTCCCAGGTGTTCGCGTCCACCGCGATGCCGTCCTTCTCGCGCTTGGCCCTTGTCTCGCGCTCGGGCTCTCCCGCGATGCGAACCTTGTCGAACCCGGGCGCCACCGGCGATTTGCGCAGCGATTCCAGGAACGCCGTGGTCTCGGTCCCGAACACGTCCGCGGTACCCATGCGCCTCGGGTCGATGAGGATGGTGAGCATGCCGTTCCAGACCCGCTTCTTCGAGCGGTCCTCGGAATGCCAAGTGCCGCCGCCGGTGAGCGCGCCGCCCAACAGCTCGCACACGACCGCCAGGCCATAGCCTTTGTGCAGGCCGAAGGTGCGCAACGCGCCGAAGGGTTCGATGACGCCGAACTTCGGATCCGGCGTCGGGTTGCCCTGGTTGTCGATCAGCCAATCGGCCGAAACCTTTTCGCGCTTGTTGTGCGCGACGCGGATCTTGCCCTGCGCCACCGCGCTGGTGGCCATGTCGAGGATGAACGGCGGTTCGTTCGGGATCGGGATGCCCACCGTCATCGGGTTGGTGCCAAAGCGCGCGTCCGCGCCGCCGTGGGGCGCGACGATTGAGCGCGAAATAACGTTGGTGAAGTGCAGCGACACCAGGCCCGCCGCCACCGCCTGCTCGGCCCACTGCCCGATGCGGCACAGGTGGTGGGCCCGCCCCAGGCCCATCACGCACATCCCGTGCTGTTTAGCGCGCGCGATGCCGATGTCCATCGCTTCGAGCCCGATCACCTGCCCGTAGCCCGCCTGGCCGTCCAGCGACAGCATGGCGCCGCCGTCGAACTGGATCTTCGGATGCTGATTGACCTTCAACCCGCCCTCTAGCAACGAGTCGACATAGCGCGGAATCATGCCCACGCCGTGGGAGTCGTGCCCCGTGAGGTTGGCGGTGACCAGGTTCTGCGCGACGATCTTCGCCTCGCGCGCGTCGCTACCGCCCGCGAGAACCACCGCCTCGATGGCACGCGCAAGCGGTTGTGCCTCGACGATCGTGTTAACCGTCCGGTTCATTTATTTTTCCCTCAGGGGTTACTCGTTGGTAGGGGCAAGTTTACAATGACTCGCTCGGCAAGCTGCCGGCCAACGGGAGATAAAAAATGAAACGCTTTGCCGCTGCCGCGGGTTTGGCAGCCAGCCTCGCCATTGCTTTCACGGTCCAGGCCCAGCAGTACCCGACCAAGCCGATCCGCCTCACGGTGCCCTACGCCGCAGGCGGCACCTCCGACATCCTCGCGCGCCAAATCGGGCCGAAACTCACCGAGGCCTGGGGCCAGCCGATTGTTGTGGAGAACCGCCCCGGCGCCAACGGCAATGTCGGCGCCGACTACGTTGCCAAGTCCGCGCCCGACGGTTACACGCTGCTGCTGACGGACCTTGGCGGCCTGGTGATCAGCGCCAGCGTCTACCCGAAATTGCCGTTCAATCCGTCGAAGGACTTCTCGCCGGTGGTGATGGTGTCCTACTCGCCGCACGTGCTCGCGGTGCACCCGGACGTGCAGGTGAAGAACGTCGCCGAACTGGTGGCGATGGCCAAGGCCCATCCGGGCAAGCTCAATTTCGCGGTATCCGGCATCGGCGGCGCGCCGCAGCTGGCCGGCATCGAGTTCGCGCAGCGCATGGGCGTGAGTTGGACCTACATTCCCTACAAGGGCGGCTCCGAGGCAGTGACCGCGGTGGCAGGCGGCCAGGCGCACGTTCTGTTTAACGGCATGCTCGCCACCTGGCCCTCGGTCACCGGCAACCGGCTACGGGCACTCGGCATCTCGAGCGTGCAGCGTGTTCCCTCTGCGTCGACTACACCGACCATCGCCGAGCAAGGCCTGTCCGGATTCGAGACCGGGTCTTTCCAGGGCATCGTGGGCGCCGCCGGCACGCCGCAGGCGGTGGTGGCGAAGCTGAACGCGGAACTGATCAAGGCGCTCAACGCGCCGGACATGAAAGCGCGCTTCGCCAAGCTGGGCACCGACGTGCGCACCGGCACGCCGGAAGCCCTCGGCAGCTGGATGCAGGCCGAGCAGGCGAAGTGGGCCAAGCTGGTCCGGGAATCGGGCACCAAGTTCGACTGATGACGACGATGGAACTGCCCAAGAACGCGTTCAAGCGCGCGCTGAAGGAAGGCCGTAACCAGATCGGGCTGTGGTCCAGCCTGTCCTCCAACTACACGGTTGAGGTCATCGCCGGGGCGGGCTACGACTGGATCCTGCTTGACCAGGAGCACTCGCCCAACGACCTGGAGAGCCTGCTCGCGCAACTGCAGGCGACGGCGTCCTACCCAACCTCGGCGGTGGTGCGGGTACCGTGGAACGACGCGGTGCACATCAAGCGGGTGCTGGATGTGGGGGCGCAATCGCTGCTCATTCCCTATGTGTGCACAGACGAGGAAGCGAAGTCCGCCGTCGCGGCGACGCGCTACCCGCCCTCGGGCGTGCGCGGTGTGGCCGGCACTACCCGCGCCACGCGTTTCGGTCGCGTCAAGGATTACGCCAGGCGCGCGCACGAGGAACTGTGCGTCCTGGTGCAGGTGGAAACCAAGCCGGCGCTCGACCAGCTCGAGGCGATCTGCGCGGTGGAGGGCGTGGACGGGGTGTTCATCGGTCCGGCCGACCTGCACGCCTCGATGGGCTATACCGGCGAAACCTCCAACCCGGCGGTGCTGCCGCTGATCGAGGAGGCGATGCGCCGCATTCGCAAGGCGGGCAAGGCCGCCGGCTACCTGACGCCGGTCGAGGCCGACGCTAGGCGCATGATCGCGGCCGGCTGCAACTTCTGCTCTGTGGGCGCCGACGTGGGCCTGCTCGCGCGCGGGGCCGAAGCGCTACGCGCCAAGTTCAACAGCTGAAAGGGAAGTCCATGAAGCCCGAGATCATCGTCACCGGGAAGATCTTCCAGCCCACGCAGGATGCGCTGGACCAGAGCTTTACCTGCCACAAGCTTTACGAGACGGCCGACCGCGCGGCATTCCTGCGCCAGCATGCGCCGAAGGTGCGCGCGCTGGCCACCTTCGGTTCCTCCGGGGCGGATGCCGCATTGATGGACCAGCTCCCGAAGCTGGAACTCATCTCCAACTTCGGCGTTGGCGTTGACGCGATCGACCTCGCGGCGGCGGCCAAGCGCAACATCATCGTCACC
>SXNB01000009.1 GCA_005777205.1 Burkholderiales bacterium
CGCCCTGGAAGCGCACCACGCCCTGCACGTCCGCGGCCAGCAGGTCCACGATTTTGCCCTTGCCCGCGTCGCCCCACTGGGTGCCGACGACGACCACATTGCGCGCCTGCTTGGTCATGTGCGTGTCACTTCTTCCGTTTTGCCTGCCAGGGGTGGATGCCCGTGACTGCCGCGAGTTCGCGCAGCTCAATGGAGAAACCGGTCGCGGGACGGGCGCGGCCAAAGGCCTTGCCGACCTCGTCGTAGCGGCCACCACGGGCGACGGGTCCCGGGACGCCGTCGCAGTAGGCGTCGAACACGACGCCCGAATGGTAGTGATAGCCGCGAAGCTCGGCGAGGTCGAAGCTGGCCGGGATGGTGCAGGCGCGAGCCAGCGCGCGCAGCGTGGCCAGAGCGCGCTTGAGCTCGGGCAGGGGCGGCAGGCGGCGCGCCGCGACCCCCAGCACCCTGGCGTCCCCATAGAGCTCGGGTAGCAGCAGCAGCGCCTCGCGGGCGCGGCCACCCACCCGCTTGGCGAGCGTACGCAGCTCGGGAAGGTCCTTCCGCTGCAGGGCCTCGAACAGCTCGCGCTCCTGCTCGCCCGCGATGTCCGCCGCGCGCACGATGGAGCGGAACACCGCGACGTGGCCGATGTCCATGCGCGCGCCCTTCACCTTCGCCAGGGCGAGCGAGCGGATCAGCAGCTGCTGGATCTCGAGGTCGCTGCCGATGCTGCCGTCGCCGTAGATCTCGGCGCCGATCTGAACCGGCTCGCGCAGCGCCGTTGGCGTCGCCGGGCGCGCATGCAGCACGCTGCCGCAGTAGCACAGGCGCGTCACGCCCTTTCGATTCAGCAGGTGGGCGTCGATACGCGCCACCTGGGGCGTGATGTCGGCGCGCACGCCCATCATGCGGCCCGAGAGCTGGTCCACCAGCTTGAAGGTGCGCAGGTCGAGATCGTGCCCGGTGCCGGTCAGCAGCGATTCTAGGTACTCCAGCATCGGCGGCATCACCAGCTCGTAGCCGCGGCCGCTGAACAGGTCGAGGATCGCCCGACGCAGCGCCTCGATGCGCGCCGCCTCAGCGGGCAGCACGTCCTCGATGTGTTCGGGCAGGAGCCAGCGCATGGCGCTCAGGGTCTCCCCTGCAGCAGACCCTGGGCGGCAAGCAGCAGCAGGCCGAGGATCATGGAGGTAAGGCCGAAGAAGCGGATCTGACCGTCCGACAACTGCAGAATGCGCCGGAAGGTCTCTCGCCAGGCGTTAGGGGCGAGGAACGGCAGCAGCCCCTCGATGATCAGCACCAGGGCGATCGCGGTGAGCAGCGCCGTGGCCATCGGGGGTCATTTCTTCGCACCCGGCCGACCCGACGCATCCTTCAGGTAGCGGAAGAACTCCGAATTTGGCTCGAGCAACATGACATCCGACCGGCTGCGGAAAGTCGACCGGTAGGCTTCCATCGAGCGATAGAAGGCGTAGAACTCCGGGTTCTGCGAGAACGCGGCGGCGTAGGTACTGGCCGCCTTGGCGTCGCCCTCGCCGCGCGTGCGCTGTGCATCGCGGTAGGCGTCGGCGAGGATCACCTCGCGCTGCTTCTCGGCCTCGGCGCGGATGCGCTCGGCCTCGGCGGCGCCGGTCGAGCGCAGTTCGGAGGCAACGCGCTTGCGCTCCGACTCCATCCGCCGGTAGACGTCCGCGCTCACCTCCCCTGGCAGGTCGACGCGCTTCAGGCGCACGTCCACGATCTCGACGCCGATGTTCTTCGCGTCCTGGTCGACGCGGTCGCGCACCTTGGTCATGATGGTCTCGCGCTCGCCAGAGACCACCTCGTGTACCGTGCGCTTGCCGAACTCCTCGCGCAGCAGGCCGTTGACGGTCTGCCCGATCCGGCTCGCTGCGCCGCGCTCGTCGCCAACCGCGACGTAGTAGGCGCGCGCGTCCACGATGCGCCACTTGACGTACGTGTCGACCAGCACCGGCTTGTTCTCCGCGGTGATGAAGCGCGCCGGGTCCGGGTCGTCAAAGGTTAGGATACGCGTGTCCAGGTAGCGCACGTTCTGCACCAGGGGCAACTTGAAGTTCAAGCCCGGCTTGGTGACGACATCGCGCACCTCGCCGAACTGGAACACGATTGCGTTCTGGCGCTGGTCCACGGTGAACATCACCGAACTGGCCAGCATCGCGAACGCGACGACGGCGGCAAGGATCGATCCGACGGCCTTCATCGCGCCCCCCTTTCGCGGTCCCGCAGCGTCTCGCGCGAGCGCGGCCCGGAATCGGGCACGATCGTTGCCGGCGCCGAGGGCGTCACCTGCGGCGCCAGGTTGTCCACCACCGGCGCACCGCTTTGCTGCATCAGTTTGTCCAGCGGCAGGTACAGCAGGTTACCGCTGCCCTTGTAATCCAGCATCACCTTGGAGGTCGAGGACAGAATCTGCTGCATGGTTTCGATATAAATGCGCTCTCGGGTCACCGCCGGCGCCTTCGCGTACTCGGTGAGCACCTGGCGGAAACGGGTCGCATCGCCGTCGGCGGTAGCGATGACGCGTGAGCGGTAGCCCTCGGCCTCCAGCAGCAGCCGGGAGGCGACGCCGCGCGCTTTGGGCACGACGTCGTTGAAGTAGGCCTCGCCCTCGTTCTTCTGGCGCTCGCGGTCCTGGCCCGCCTTCTGCGCGTCGTCAAACGCAGCCTGCACCTGCTCCGGAGGCTGCGCGTTCTGCATGTTCACTTTCGCGATCTGGATACCGGTCTTGTAGCGGTCCAGAATAGTCTGCATCAGCGGCGCGGAATCCTCCGCCAAGCGCTGGCCCTGGTTGAGCGCGAAGTCCATCTTGCTCTTGCCGACCACCTCGCGCAGCGAGGTCTCCGCGGCCTGCAGCACGCTGTCGTCCGGCCGGCGGTTGTTGAACAGGTAGTCCTTGGCGTCCTTGACCACGTACTGCACCGCGATCTGCACGTCGACGATGTTCTCGTCGTCGGTCAGCATCAGCGATTCCTTGGGCATCTTGGTCTTGACGTTGCCGCGGTAGCCCACCTCCACTGAGCGCACCTGCGCTAGGTTGACAATCTCATGCGACTGCACCGGCTGGGGCAGACGCCAGCGCAGGCCCGGGTTAGTCTCCTCGGCGAACTTGCCGAAGGTGAGCACCACGCCGCGCTGGCCCTCGACCACGATGTAGAAGCCGCTGGCCAGCCAGACCGCCGCCACCAAACCGGCAAGAATGCCGGCGCCGCCGCCGAACTGGGCGCCCGTGGGCATGCGTGGCGGCTCGTCCGACCCGCCGCGGCGCTTGCCGAACAGGTCCTGCAGGCGGCGATTGAACTTGCGCCACATCTCGTCGAGATCCGGCGGGCCCTGGTTGCCTCCGCCAGGGCCGCGGTTACCACCTCCGCGGCCCCAATTGGGGTCGTTCAGCGACATTGCGTGCTCAGTTCAGGAAGAGAAAGAGGTTCTTGGGTTTGGCCAGACCGCTTGCGCGGCTGCGCCCCTTCGGCGATCGCAAGGCGCAACCCGACGATTCCAGCACCGGTCCGCGCGCTCACGAAGACACGGCAGATCTTACCATATTCATCGCGTTCCACTCCGGCCTCGAGCCCGGAGGCATCGATCTTGTTCCACGCTGCGACCTGGGGCACCGCGTCGGCGCCGATTTCGGCCAGCACCCGGTTCACGTCCTCGGCCTCGCGCTTCCGTACCGGGGAGGCACTGTCGATCACGTGCAGCAGGAGGTCAGCGCGCACCGTTTCCTCCAGCGTGGCGCGGAACGCTGCCACCAGTCCGTGCGGCAGGTCGCGTATGAACCCCACAGTGTCGGCGATGACCACCTCGCCGGCGCCCTCGATCCACAACTTGCGCGCCGTGGTGTCCAGCGTGGCGAACAGTTGGTCAGCGACGTAGGCGCCGCCCCTGGGATGGGTGAGTGCATTGAACAGCGTCGACTTGCCG
>SXNB01000067.1 GCA_005777205.1 Burkholderiales bacterium
GGGGCTGGGCTACTACGCCCGGGCGCGCAACTTGCACGCCGCGGCGGGGGTGGTGGCGGGGGAACTGGGCGGGCGCTTTCCGGACACCGCCGGGGGACTGGAGAAGCTGCCCGGGGTGGGGCGTTCGACCGCGGCGGCGGTGGCGGCCTTCGCCTTCGGCCGGCGCGCCGCAATCCTCGATGGCACTGTGAAGCGCGTGCTGGCGCGGCACTTCGGCGTCGAAGGGAAGGACGAGCAGTGGGCACTTGCGGAGAAGCTGAGCCCCCAGCGCGGTATTGAGGCCTACACCCAGGGCTTGATGGACCTGGGCGCGACGCTATGCCGGCGCTCGAATCCGGAGTGCGGGCGCTGCCCGGTGGCAGCAACCTGCGTTGCACTAAGCGAGGACCGCGTCGCCGAGTTGCCGGCGTCGAGGAAGCGCAAGCCGGTGCCGACGCGGAACGCGACCTGGCTGGTGCTGCTGCATCGGGGGCAGGTGCTGCTGGAGCGGCGGCCGCCCTCCGGGCTCTGGGGCGGGCTGTGGACGTTTCCGGAGCCGATGGGTGCGCCCGCGGGCTATTGCCGCAGGGAACTCGGTTGCACCATCGCGCCGCCACGGAAGCTGCCGCCCATGGAGCATGGGTTCACGCACTTCAAATTGCGGATCCAGCCGTTGCGCTGTGTGGTGCAGAAAGCGGACCCGCGCGCCGAAACGGGCGGAAGGATGTGGCTGGATCTGGAAGGGGCGGCGCGCGCCGCGGTGCCGGCGCCGGTCAGGGCGTTGTTGAGGCGACTTGGCTAGAGCGCCTCCGCTTGCCGGCACCCAAAATGTTACCGATCGTACGCATCTAGGTGCCCCGCGCGGCCCCCGACTGCGCTACCAGCCGCTGCAGGATGTCCAGCCGCTGCAGCGGATCGTCCAGCTCCATCAGCTTCTGCCGCATCGCCGCGGGCAGCGGCAGCACCTCGGCCAGGCGCGCTCCCACCCACGCGCTCGAGTCCATGCAAAAGGGCTTGGCGAACAGGCGTTCCCCGTGCTCGGCGAGGATGCGCTCGAGCAGTCGCACGCAGGCGCCGTGGTGTTCCTCGACGGGCGTATCCGCGGACTCCGGCAGCAACTCGATCTCGCCCAGGATGAGCCCGTCCTTGCGCACGGCTTCGGAGGCCACGCGAAAGCGCTCGCCGCCCTGCGCCACGATCTGCAGCAGCCCGAGCTGTTGCATGTCCCATTGCGTGATGCGCGCCAGACACCCGACCGGCTCGTGCGTTGCGGGCGTGCCCACTTCGGAGCCTTCCCGGATCAGGCACACACCGAAGGGTGATTCGTCCCGCAGGCAGGCCTTGGCCATCTCGAAGTAGCGCTGCTCGAACAGGCGCAGCGGCAGCAGGCCGCCTGGGAACAGCACCGTGCCCAGCGGAAACAGCGGGACCTTCGTCAAGCGCTGGTTCCTGCCGCGTCCTGGTTCGCGAGGCCACGGTGGCGCACCAGCACGCGCCAGCCGGGGCGGAACGCCTGCGCCAAGCGCTCGGCGAGGTAAACCGAGCGGTGCCGCCCGCCGGTGCAGCCCACCGCCAGCGTGAGGCTGCTGCGGTTGTCGCGAGCCACTTCCGGCAGCCAGCGCGCGAGGAAGCCGCGCAGGTCCTCGAGGAAGCGCTGCACGATCTCCTGCCCGTCGAGGAACGCGATCACCGGCGCATCGCGCCCGGTCAGCGCGCGAAGTTCCGCGACGTAATGCGGATTGGGCAGCATGCGCGCGTCCACCAGCCAGTCGGCGTCCAGGGGAATGCCGTCCTTGAAGGCGAAGGACTCGAAGGTGATCGCGAGCGCGCCGCCGCCCAGACCGAGCTGGTCCTTGATCCAGTTGCGCAGCGCCTTGGGCTGCAGGTGGCTGGTGTCGATGCGGTGGCCCAGGCCGGACACGCCAGCGAGCAGCGCACGCTCGCTCTCGATCGCCTGGGTGAGCGTCAGGCCGGCACCGGCGAGCGGGTGGCGGCGGCGCGTCTCCGAAAATCGCCGCAACAGCACCGGCGAGGTCGCCTCGAGGAACAGCACGCGACACTCGAGGCCGCGCGCCTTCAGGGTCTCGATGTGTCCTGGCAGCGAGGCGAGCGCCGCGCTGCGCGCATCGACGCTGACTGCGACGCGGTCGTGCCCGGCGTCGCCCAGGAACTGCGCCACCTCCAGCAGCAGCGTCGCCGGCAGGTTGTCGACGGAGTAGAAGCCGCAGTCCTCGAGGACGCTGAGCGCGATGCTCTTGCCCGCTCCGGACAACCCGCTGACGAGGACGAGCTGCAGTTGCTACTCCCCGGCGTCCATGGCGCGCTTCTGTCGCGCCAGGAACTCGGCCGGCGAGTCGATGCCGCGCAGTTGCAGAATATAGCTGCGCACCGCCGCCTCCAGCAGCACTGCGAGATTGCGCCCGGCAACCACGGGGATCATCACCTTGCGTACGGTGACCCCGAGGATCTCCTCCGACAGGGCCGACAGCGGCAGGCGCTCGACCGTGCTGCCGGCCGCGCCCTGGCCCGGTTTTTCCAGGTGCGCGATCAGTTTCAACTTCATTTTCGGTCGCACCGCTGTCTCGCCGTAGATGGCGCGAATGTCGATCAGCCCCAGCCCGCGCACCTCGATGTAGTCCTTGAGCAGCGGCGGGCAGCGGCCCTCCAGCGTGGTCGGCGCGAGGCGCGAGATCTCCACCACGTCGTCGGCGACCAAGCCGTGGCCGCGGCTGATGAGTTCCAGCCCGAGTTCGCTTTTTCCCACTCCGGAGTCGCCAGTGATCAGCACGCCCACGCCCAGCACGTCCATCAGCACGCCGTGGCGCTCGACCATATCAGCGAGCTTCTTGGCGAGGTAGTGCGACAGTTTTTCGATCACGCGCGCCGCCGAGGCGCTGGAGGCGAGCACCGGCGTGTTCGTCTTCTCCGCTGCCTGCAGCAGTTCAGCGAACGGCCGCACGCCGTCGGCGAACACCACCAGCGCAGGCGAGGCGGCGATCAACTGCGTGGCGAACTCGGCTCGCCTCGCGGCGTCGTGGCGTTCGGCCAGAACGGCTTCGAAGGCCCCGAAGACCTGGACGCTGTTGGGGTGGGTGAGGTTGAGGTGGCCAATCAGCGCGGCCGCGGCCGCGGCTTCGCGCCGCACCGACGTGGCGCCGCCGCGCCCGGCGACCCACTCGAGCGCGAGCGCCTCGCGGTTGTCGTCATGCAGTTGCGCGACGTCTACCTGCAGCATCCGGTTGCCAGTTCGCGATCAGTTTTTGCAGGGCCGCCGCATCGGGCACCTGCGACAGTGCTTCGCGCAGTTCGCGGTCGCTGAACATCTGCGCCAGTTCCGACAGGATCTCAAGGTGCTTCTCGGTGGCCTGCTCCGGGACCAGCATCGCGAACACCAGGCTCACCGGCTTGCCGTCGGGAGCGTCGAAGGGCACTGGCTGCTCCAGCCGGACGAAGGCGCCCAGCGCTTCCTTGATGCCCTTGATACGGCCGTGCGGGATGGCCACGCCCTGCCCCAAGCCAGTGGACCCCAGGCGCTCGCGTGCGAACAGGCTGTCGAACACCAGGCCCTTGCCGATGCCATGGTTGGCCTCGAACAGGAACCCCAGTTGCTCGAACAGGCGCTTCTTGCTGGACAGCGCCATGCCGAGCACGACATTGGAGGGCTGCAGGAGTTTGGCGACCAGGCTCATGGGTGCGGGCGGGGGGACGGCTTGCGAGGGCGCGGATTATATCCCGGAGCCGGCCCTGCCGCCCCGGGCCGCCCACTCGGTCATTTGGCCTGCGGTTCCTGCGCCGCGCCGCGGGGCCTGGGTGCGCGGCGGTCCTTGTACTTGAGCACCTGGCGGTCCAGCTTGTCGGCCAGCAGGTCGATCGCGGCGTAGAGGTCGTCCTCCTCGCTTTCGCAGTGGATGTCCTTGCCGGGCACGTGCAGCGTCATCTCCGCCTTCTGCCGCAGCTTGCTGCTTGCTGACGGACAGGATCACGTGCGCCTCGATGACGTGGTCGAAGTGGCGTGTGACCCGGCCCAGCTTGGAGCTGACGTAGCTGCGGATCGTTGGGGTGACCTCGAACTGGTGGCCGCTGACGTTCAGGTTCATCTCATCCTCCGTGGCGTGAAGCGATTCAAAGGGTCTTCCTCTGATTGACAGAGGGAATCTGCAGAGATTCCCGGTATTTTGCAATCGTGCGCCGCGCCACCACGATACCCTGCTCGCCGAGCAGGCGCGCGATCGCCGAATCCGACAGCGGGTCATGCGCGTCTTCCGCCGCCACCAGCTGCTTGATCAGGGCGCGGATCGCCGTCGAGGAGGCGGCGCCCCCGGTGTCGGTGGCGACGTGGCTGCCGAAAAAATACTTCAGCTCGAAGGTGCCGCGCGGCGTGGCCATGTACTTCTGCGTGGTGACCCGCGAGACGGTACTTTCGTGCACCCCGAGGACCTCGGCGATCTCGCGCAGCACCATGGGCCGCATCGCGACCTCGCCGTGGTCGAGGAAACTGCGCTGCCGATCGACGATCGCCTGCGTCACGCGCAGGATGGTATCGAAGCGCTGGCGCACGTTCTTGATCAGCCAGCGCGCCTCCTGCAGCTGCGTGGCGAGCGAGCCGCCCGAGTTCTTCTGCCTGGCGGTCAGCTCGGCATAGAAGCGGTTGATGCGCAGGCGCGGCATCGCCCCCTGGTTGAGGCTCGCCTTCCAGACATTGCGCAGCTTGCGCACGACGACGTCCGGGATCACGTAGGGGGACTCGGTGCGGGAGAACGCGGCGCCCGGGCGCGGGTTGAGGCCGCGGATCAGCTGCTGCGCCGCGCGCAGTTCCTCGTCGATCGCGCCGGTGGCGGCCTTGAGCCGGGCGTACTCGCGCGCCGCGAGGAGCTCCAGGTGCCGGTCTGCGATCGCGAGCGCGATGGCGTGGCAGCGCGTGCCGGGGCCGCCGGGCTCGTCGGGACGCATGGCGCGCAGCTGCAGCACTAGGCATTCCGAGGGCGAGCGCGCACCGACGCCGACCGGTTCCAGATTCTGCAGGTGGCGCAGCGCGATCGCGAGTTCGTCGACGCCGGACTCCGCCCCGGCCGGCAGCAGCGCGGCGATCTCCTCCAGCGGCTGGGTCAGGTAGCCGTCGTCGTCCAGCGCGTCGATCAGCATCGACACCAGGGAGCGGTCGCGTGCGTTGATGTGCACCAGCGTCAGCTGGCTGTTGAGGTGCTCGCGCAGCGTCGGGGACTCCGGCGCCGCCTGGTTACGGTCGCCGTCGTCGTCGCCCTCCTGCTCGCCGCGCCAGGGCGAGGCGAAATCAGCCGGCAGCTCGTCGCCGCGTTCCTGGGGTTCCGGCATCTCGGTGGGCGCGGACTCCGCCGCGGGCGGCACGTCGTCCGCGGCGCGCGGCGCCGGCTCGGCATCGCCGTCCTCGCGCTCAAGGATCGGGTTCTCCATCAGCTGCCGCTCGATCTCCTGGTTGAGCTCGACCGTCGAGAGCTGCAGCAGGCGGATGGACTGCTGCAACTGCGGCGTTAGCGTCAGGTGCTGCGAGAGCCGGAACTGCAGGGTGGGTTTCATCGCGAGGCGTGCGGCATGCCCTCCGCTACATGCGGAAGTTCTCGCCTAGGTAAACCCGGCGGACGCTGTCATTGCCGACAATTTCCTCGGGCCGGCCAGAGGCGAGCACCGCGCCCTCGTTGATGATGTAGGCGCGGTCACAGATGCCGAGCGTCTCGCGCA
>SXNB01000010.1 GCA_005777205.1 Burkholderiales bacterium
AAGGCCAAAGGCAATGCCAAGGCCAAAGGCAATGCCAAGGCCAAAGGCAATGCCAAGGCCAAAGGCAATGCCAAGGCCAAAGGCAAGGCTAAGATGGACGCGAAGAAGTAGGTTTTCGTCCTTCGGTTCGACCAGGAAAACCCGGCTCCGGCCGGGTTTTTCTTTTACGGGCGGCTAGCGCTGCAGAATGCGGCGCGCGAGGTAGGAAGCCATGTCCACCAGCGTTACCAGCGCGATCATGGCGATCAGGATCGAGCTGGTCTCCTGCATGTGAAAGAGGCCCATGTGGAAGGCCAGCATTTGCCCCAGGCCTCCCCCGCCCACCACGCCCAACACCGCAGCGGCGCGGATGTTGTTCTCCCACCGGTACAGCGTGTAGGACATCAGTTGCGGCAGGATTTGCGGCAGGGTCGAATAGAGAAAGACGCGGCCTGTGGCCACGCCCTGCGCGCGCAACGCGAAGGCGGGGCCGGGAGGCGAATTCTCGATCGCCTCGGCGAACAGCCGTCCCAGCACGCCGGACGTATGCAGCGCCAGCGCGAGCGTGCCCGCCAGGGGCCCCAGGCCGGCGGCGATGATGAGCAGCGCGGCCCAGACCAGCTCCGGGATCGAGCGCAGGCCGTTGAGAACAAGCCGCGTCGGCACGCGCCAACGCGCGCGGTCGCCGGCATGCGTCCGGCTGGCCGGCAGCGCGAGGGCGAGCCCGCCGATGACGGCGAGCAGGGTGCCGAGGGCGGACATGGCGATCGTCTCCAGGCTCGCCCAGCCCAGTTTGCGCAGGAACGACAGCTCGGTTGACGGCGACAGCAGCTCGGCGAGGAAGCGGCCCATTCTCCGGGCCGAATCGACCGAGAGGAACTTCGCCCATTGCAGGTCCAGCGACCAGAAGCTCGCCACGGTCAGGGCGACCAGCCCGGCGAGGAACCAGCAGGCGGCGCAGCTCCAGCCCGACGGACGGTTCATGCGATCACCCGGCGCAGCCACGCGCTCGCGGTGTCCGCGAGCCCGACCAGGAGCATGAACACGATCAGCATCGTGGCCACCTCCGAGCCTTGGAACATTTTCATGGAATTGTCCATCTGCTGGCCGAGGCCGCCGGCGCCGATGAAGCCCAGCACCGCCGAGGAGCGGATTGCGCATTCCCAGCGGTAGACGGTGTAGCTGGTGAGCTCGGAAGCGCTTTGCGGCAGCAGGGCATAGAAGAAGGCCTGCAGGCGGCCGGCGCCGTTGCGTAGCAGCGCGTGCGTCGCCTGCCGCTCGTCGCTCTCGAGGATCTCCCCGTACACCTTGCCGAGCATCCCGCCGTAGGTGAGCGCGATGGCGAGCACGCCGGCGGTGGGGCCCAGGCCGACCACGCGCACGAACACCAGCGCCCAGACCAGCTCCGGCACGCTGCGCAGCACGATCAGCAGGCCGCGCACGGCCTGGCGCAGCACGAACGGCAGCGCGTGCATCCGCCCGGGCAGGGCCGAGACCGATAGCACGCTGGTGGAGACCAGGGTGAGCGGAATCGCGATCAGCAGCGCGAGCGCCATCCCAGCGGTGGCGATGGCCACCGTACGCCAGCATTCACGCGCCACCAGCAGAAGGAACTCGGGTTCTATTTTCGGCGGCAGGAAATCGCCGACGAAGCGCGCCGTGGAGCGCAGCGCGTCCGGCTCCAGCATCGTCCAGGGCCGGAACTCAGTCAGCGCCAGCGTCGGCGCGAGCAGCGCCAGCGCCGCCAGGAACCAGAACACGCGCCCGATCCAGGCCGGGTCGCGCAGTTCCGGTGCGATCGCTGTGGCGGCGGCGGGCGTGGGCATGGAGGTGGCGATGTCCGGCTAGCGGCAGTAGGGCGCCGTCGGTACTGCAGCGGCCGGAACGTCCTCGGGGGCCGCAGGCGCGCCGGCCAGTTCGTGCTCGCGCTGCGCGTACAGCGTCGCGAGCCGTTCCTTCGAGACCTCCGCGGCAGGAAGATCGAAGCGGATCTCGCCATCGCGCATCCCCAGCACGCGCGGGAAGCGCGTCGCCACGTCCACCTGGTGCAGGGTGCACACCAGCGTAACGCCGCGCTCGCGGGCCGCGCGTGTCAGCGTTTCGATCGCGCGCGCGGCGCGCGAAGGATCCAGCGACGACAGCGGTTCGTCGACCAGCCACAGGCTCGCGCTGGAGACGAGCGCGCGCGCCAGGCCAACCCGCTGCCGCTCGCCGCCCGAGAGCCGGTCGACTCGCTCCCAGAGCTTGTCGGCGAGGTCGAACTGCGTCAGCGCGGATTGGGCCTCGGCGATCCCGGTCGGGTAGAGCAGCGAGCGCAGGCTCGCGAACAGCGACTGCTGCGGCAGGCGCGCCGCGAGGACGGCGGTCACCACGCGCTGGCGCGGCGGCAGCGGAGGCGCCTGGGGCGCAAGGAACAGCCGGCCGCGCAGCTCCTGCACTTGCGCAACCGGCAGCGACCAGGGGTCGATGCCATCGAGCTCGATTCGCCCTGCGGCGGGCTTGAGCGCGCAGGCGAGCGCGTGCAGCAGCGTCGTCTTGCCGGCCCCCGAGGGGCCGACCACCGCCACCTGCTCGCCCGGGGCGACGGCCAGCTGCGCCGGCCTCAAGGCCGGTGCGCTGTCGGCGCTCGCGGCGGGATGGCGCGCCGCGAGTCCGTGCAGGGTGACTTTCACCGCGAAGGCGCAGCGGCTACTTGATGAGGCCCGCGCTGCGGCCAGCGGCCTCGAGGTCCTTGTAGTTCTCGGCCCGCGTCGGGATGTACTTCGTGGCGCGGTTGAGTGACAGGATCTCCTGGCCTTCCGGGTTGGACATTGACAGGTCGAGCAGCGCCTTGGTGAGGCGCTCGCGCAGCGCGACCGGCATGTCCACGTGCACCGACCAGTTGTAGTTGTAGAAGGGTGGCGTAGTGAAGAACACGTTGACCTTCGTGGTGTCCACTTTCTTCTCGTCGACGAACTTGCGCCACACCGTGATGTCGAGCGCCGCCGCGTCCACCCGCCCGCCGACCACCGAGGCGATGGTGGCGTCATGCGCGCCGGAATAGGCGATCCGCTTGAAGTCCTTTTCCGGGTCGATCTTCGCCAGCAGGAGGTTGGCGCGCGGCATCAGGTGCCCGGAGGTGCTGGATTGGGAACCGAAGCTCACCTGCTTACCCTTCAGGTCGGCGAGCAACTTGATGCCGGAGTTCGTCATCGTAATGAACACCGAGCGAAACTGGGTGTCTTCCTCGCGCTGCGCAATCGGCACGATCTTGCCGCCGGAGCGCAACTGCGCCTGGACGTGGGTGAAGCCGCCGATCCAGGCCGCATCGACCTGCTTGTTGACCAGCGCCTCGACCGCGGCCGGGTAGTCGTTCACCGGGGTGAACTCGACCTTCATCAACATCGTGCGCTCGAGGTACTTCGTCAGCGGCCCGAACTTGCGCACCTGCTCGGTGGCGGCTTCCTCGGGGATGGTGGTGACCTTCAGGACCTGCTGCGCCAGGGCAGGGGGGGCAAGCAGCGCGAGCACAGCAAAAGAGGCGAGGACGTTGCGGAACATGGCAGAACTCTTTTTCTTCAGGGGGACGTGGATCGGATAGGGCGCGCGGCGCCGCACAGGTAGGCATGCGGCTGGGTGGAGTACCCCAGCAGGGAACGGCGGGTACGGCAGGAACGGGTTTCGATCATGGGTATGCTCCCTACGGAGAAACTTTCTACGAAAAAACCGCTGCAGCGATTTTACCCTGCTCGCTCGGTGTTCATTCCGCGCCCCTTACGGGGCAACGCAATTGACGCTCGTCCGGGAGTAGCTAGACGGCTTCCAGCGGTACCGTGAAGCGGGTTTCCTTGACCACGATGCCGCCGCGGTCGCCCGGGGTGACCCCGCCGTAGCGTGCGGCGAACGGCTCGGGCAGCGGCCGGCCGCCGGGCGGCGCAAGCCACAGGCGCAGCAGGTGGCGATGGCGCGCAGGCTCGGGCCAGTTCTCGAAATCGTTGCGCGAATGCAGGATCTGGTGGTTGTGCAGGAACTGCATGTCCCCGGGCAGGAAGGCCATCGAGAGGTGGATCGAAGGGTCGTTCACCAGTTCGTCCATGAGGTCCATAGCCGCGACCTGGGCGGCCGTAAGGCGTGCCGCCTCCGGGAACAGCTGCTGCGCCGACTCGATGTACTGGCGAACGTAGATGCAGGTGAGGCGTCCCTCGTGCCAGTGGTACACCGGCATGTCGAACCAGGGCTTCATGCCCTCGGGCACTTCGCCGCGCCGGTCGGTGGGAAAGGGCAGGAACAGGGCCGGCACCAGGTCCGGGCGCCGCGCCAGGACTTCCTTGTAGACCGTCATCGAGCTGGCGAGGAAACTCTCGCCGCCCGACTTGGCCGTCTTCAGGCACAACAGCCCGACGATATCCACCGAATCCGTGTGGTACTCCAGGCGCCGGTTGGTCTGGTAATAGCGGACTTTGGGATCCTGGATGTCCAGACCAAGGTCCTTCACATGCCCCAGCAGGTGGCCCTTCGCGTTCTGCGAGCGCGGGCGACCCAGGTGCGCGCCAATCCCCATGTAGGCGATCGCCTGCTCCTCGCGGCTGTAGCGGTCCACCGGTAGCCCGCGCAGCATGAAGAAGCCCCGGCCCTCCAGCAGTTCCTGCAGCAGTCCGCGCAGGGTGTCGCCGAAGGAACCCAGCGGGAAGGTGCCCGTCGAGATCTCCGCCAGCGGCCGGCCGGACGATTTGAAGGCGCGCACCGCGGCGTCGATGTCGGCCAGCTCGCGCTCGCCCAGGCGGTAGAGCCAGGCGGCCTCGTGTTTCGCAAAATCGGGGCCGGTCCAGGCCGAGGGACCGCTGACCGGGCCGGGGGGCATGCTAGGCTGGTTCATCAACGCTAGATTACCGGGAGAAACAGAATGAAGCATGCGTTTGCTGCACTCGTTTCGCTTGCTTTATGCGGCGGCGCGCTCGCCCAGGGGTATCCCAACAAGCCGATCACCTTCATCATCCCCTTCGCCGCCGGCGGCGACTCCGACCTCTCGGGCCGCAACGTCGCGGCGCACGCGCAGAAGTACCTCAACAACCAGCCCATCGTCTCGGTCAACCGCACCGGCGCCTCGGGCACCATCGGCGCGCAGGCGGTGCGCACCGCCGCGCCGGACGGCTACACCCTGCTGGTGGCGCGCATCGCCACGCATGCCATCGCGCCGGCGCTCGATTCCAAGGTGCCCTACAAGTGGAACGAGTTCACCATGCTGTCGCTGATCGAGCTCAACCCGTTCATCTGCTACATCAAGGCCGACGCGCCGTGGAAGAACGCGGCCGAGCTGATCGCGACGGCGCGCACGCATCCGGGCAAATTGAACTTCTCCACCTCGGGCGTGGGCACCAGCCAGAACATGTCGGTGCAGTACTGGATGACGCTCGCCAGCCTCACCAAGGACCACGCGGTGGGCATCCACTATAAGGGCGGCGGCGAGGTGACCACCGCGGTGCTGGGCCAGCAGGTGGATTTCGCCTGCAACAACGCGCCCACGGTGATCCCGCACGTGAAATCGGGCGCGCTGCGCGGGCTGTTCGTCACGCCCGAGAAGCTGGCCGAGCTGCCCGGCGTGCCCAGCGCGACCGAGGCTGGCTTCCCGGACATGAACCGTATTGTCGGCTGGACCGCGCTCATGGGGCCGCCGGGAATGCCCAAGGAAGCCGTGGACCGCTGGGTGGACACCTTCGCCAAGCTGGCGAAGGACCCGGCCTGGCAGACGGGCAACGCCAGGATCGGCGGCATCGCCGCGATCCGCTCGCCGGCCGAGACCGAGCAGTTCGTCCGCGAGCAGTTCGAGCTTTACGCCAGGCTCGTCGCCCTGCTCGGCATCCGCCAGTAGCGCGGACGATTCTCGCACCATGAACCAGAGAGGCGCCGACCTCGTCGCGCGCACGCTCGTCCTCGCGGGCGTGCGGCGCGTGTTCACGCTTTCGGGTAACCACATCATGTCGGTGTTCGACGCCGCGCTCGATGCCGGCCTGGAACTCCTGCACGTGCGCCACGAAGCGGCAACGGTCCACATGGCCGATGCCTGGGGCCGGCTCACCGGGGCGCCCGGCATCGCTTTGGTGACCGGGGGCCCTGGTCACGCTAACGCGGTGTCCGCGCTCTACACCGCCCTTGCCGCCGAATCGCCACTGGTGCTGCTCTCCGGGCACGCGCCGCTGGACGAACTGGGCAAAGGCGCATTTCAGGAAATGGCGCAGGCCGAGATGGCCGCGCCTGCCGCAAAGGCGGCGTGGACCGTGCGCTCGGCCGCAACGCTGGGCGAGGACCTCGCGCGCGCCATGCGCATGGCGCGCGCCGGGCGGCCCGGGCCGGTGCACCTGTCGCTGCCCTCGGACCTGCTCGAGGGCAAAGTGGATGCGCCGTTGCCGGCGGCGGCGGATTTCCTGCCCGAGCCTCACCTGTCCCACGATGCGCAGGCCCTCGCCATTGGCGCCGCGCTGGACCACCTCGCCGCCGGGAAGACGCCGCTCCTGATTGCCGGGCCGGCCATGGCCGGTGCGCCCGCGCGGCGGCTGCTCGCGCAGTTGGAGGACGCCACCGGCGTACCGTGCATCGTCATGGAAAGCCCTCGGGGCGTGAATGATCCGAGCCTTGGCCTGCTTGCGGAGGTGCTCGCCAAGGCCGACAGCGTGGTGCTCGCGGGTAAGCGGCGCGACTTCACGCTCAAGTTCAGCCAGGCTTTCAGCCCCAGCGCCAGGGTGCTGGATGCCGACCCGGTGACCGAAGCCTGGTTCGCGCAGGCCGCGCGCAAGGGCTGGGCGAAGGGCGGCTGGCGCGACGAGGCGCGCGCGGCGTTCGCCTGGCGGCCTGTGTCGTGGAAGACGCTCGCCTCGCCTGCGGAGGGCCCGCTGCACCCGGTGGAAATCGGGCGCGCGGCGCAGAAGCTGCTCGATGCCGCGCCCTCGGTGCTGGTGTGCGACGGCGGTGAGTTCGGCCAGTGGGCGCAGGCGACGCTCAGCGCACCGCACCGGGTGATCAACGGCATCGCCGGGTCCATCGGCTCGGCGCTGCCCTTTGCGGCTGCGGCGAAGCTGGCGATGCCGGAGGCGAACGTGGTCGCCATGCTGGGCGACGGCACCTTCGGTTTCCATTCCTCGGAATTCGACACTGCGGTGCGCGGCGACATCGCGTTCGTCGCCGTGGTCGGCAACGACTCGGCGTGGAACGCGGAGCACCAGATCCAGCTGCGCGCCTACGGCGCGGCGCGCGCGCACGGCTGCCTGCTGCTGCCGACGCGCTACGACCGCGTCGCCGCGGCCTTCGGCGCGCACGGCGAGCACGTCGCGAGGCCGGACGAACTGGCCCCGGCGCTGGAGCGCGCGATGCTGGCCGGACGCGCCGCCTGCGTCGACGTCTTGCTGCAGCGGCTGCCGGCCCCCACGTTCAAGCGCTGATGTGCACGTTCGTGCACATCCAAGCGGCCCCTGCGCCTAGATGACCTTGCCGGGGTTCATCAGGCCCCGCGGGTCTAGCGCACCCTTCAGCGCGTGCATCAGTTCCAGCTCCAGCGGGTCCTTGTGGTGCGTGATTTCCTCGCGCTTCAACTGCCCCAGGCCGTGCTCAGCGGAGATGGAGCCGCCCATGGCGTCCACCTCGGCGTAGACCACGGCGTTCACCTCTGCGCGGCGCGCCGTCACCGCCTGGTCGCCGATGTTGTAGTGCAGGTTGCCGTCGCCGACGTGGCCGAAGCAGTAGATGGGCGCGCCGGGAAACGCTTCGCCCAGGGCTCTATCGGTTCGCGCGATCAGTTCGGGCACGCGCGAGATGGCCACTGAGACGTCGTGCTTGACGTTGGAGAACTGCGCCTCGGGCACCGTCTCGCGGATCGCCCACAGCGCCAGGCGCTCGGCGTGGCTTTGTGCGACCACCGCATCCTGCGCTTGGCCGGATTCGAGCGCCTCGCGCAGCGCGCCCTCCAGCCGGCCCCGCAGTTCCGCATCGCCGCCGCCGTCGTTGAGTTCCAGCAGCACGTACCAGGCGCCGGGCCCTCGAATCGGATCGCGCGTTGCCGGCCGGTGCGCGAGCACTGCGTTTACGCAGCGGCGCGAGATTAACTCGAACGCGGTCAGGCGGTCGCCGCACAGGCGGCGCAGCAGGCTGAGCAGTTCGACCGCGCCGGACGGATCGGCGACGGCGACCCAGGCGGTCGCGGTGGCGGTGGGCCGGGGCTGCAGCTTCAGTACCGCCGCGGTGATGATGCCCAGCGTGCCCTCGGC
>SXNB01000068.1 GCA_005777205.1 Burkholderiales bacterium
CCGGCAAGACTGGTTCTACGCCGGGCTAGGGGTTCAGGCACAGGGCACCGCCACCGCGCTGATGCTGTTCTTCCTCGTGATGCCGGTATTCACCTTCTTCCTGCAGCCGCTGTCGAGCCTGTATTCGCGCCGGCACGAGTTTGAGGCCGACGCCTACGCCGCGGCGCAATCCAGCGCGCCGGAACTGGTGAGGGCGCTGGTGAAGCTGTACCAGGACAACGCCGCCACCCTGACGCCGGATCCGCTACATTCGGCCTTCTACGACTCGCACCCTCCTGCGGCGACGCGCATCGCCCGGCTGACCGCATGAGCCGCTCCCCCCGCCTCGGCGAGCGCGAAGCGCAGGAGCGGCTTGCAGCCCTCAAGGGCTGGGCCATTGAGGACAACGCCCTCGCCAAGACCTTCGCCACCAAGGACTACCACCGCACCATGGCGTTCGTGAATGCGGTGGCCTGGATCGCGCATCGGGCCGACCACCACCCGGACCTCGCGGTGAGCTATAACCGCTGCCGCATTGCCTGGTCGACGCACGACGCCGGCGGGCTGACGGACTACGACTTCGCCTGCGCCGCGCAATGCGACGCCCTGCTGCCGATCCCCTGATTGACGGCTGACACCGGCCTCGTCGTCGCCAGCTTCGGCCGCGTCTCGCTGGTGCGCACCGGCGAGGGCCTGCTGGTCCAGGCCCGCGCCCGCAGCCGCCGCGTCATCGCCGTCGCGGGCGACCAGGTCGAGCTGCTCGAGGGCGGCTTCATCGGCGCGGTGGCGCCGCGCCGCAACCTGATCGCGCGCACGAGCGCCTTCCGCTCCAAGCTGATCGCCGCCAACGTCTCCCAGCTCGTGCTGGTGGTGGCCTGCGAGCCGCCCTTCTCCGACGAGTTGCTGTGTCGCGCCCTCGTTGCGGCGCACCGCGCCGGCGCCGAAGCACTGATTGCGCTCAACAAGATCGACCTCGAAGCGGGACGCGAAGCGGCACACGCGCGCCTGGCGCCGTTCCGCGCCGCGGGGGTGGAGGTGGTGGAACTGGCAGCGATACTCGACCCCTCCCCCCTCGCGGCCCGGCTTCGCGGCCGGCGCAGCGTGCTGGTCGGCCAGTCCGGCATGGGCAAGTCCACGCTGCTGAAGGCGCTGGTGCCGCAGGCGGAAGTCCGCATCCGCGAAATCTCGGCGTTCCTGTCCTCGGGAAAGCAGTCGACGACCGCCTCTCGCCTGTATGCAATCGACCCCGGCACCGAGCTGATCGACACCCCAGGCCTGTCGGAGTTCGGCCTCGCCGGCCTCACTGCGCAGGACATCACCGACGGTTTCGCCGACATCGCGCCGCTCGCGGTAAAGTGCCGCTTCCGCGATTGCCGCCATCTCAGCGAGCCCGGCTGCGCCGTGAGCGCAGCCGAGGCCGCAGGCGTGCTCCCGGCGCGGCGCCTGGAGCTCTACCGGCGCATCGTCGCTGCGCCATGAGGTGGAAGGCATGACGCGCGTCTTCAGCTCCTTTGACCGAATCGCGGTATTCCATGCCCGCAACCTGCTCGAGGCCGAAGGCATCCGCGTCACGGTTAGAAACGAATTCCTCTCCTCGGCCATGGGCGAGTTGCCGCCGGCGGAATGCCAGGCCGAGGTTTGGGTGCTGGATGAGGCCGATACGGCGCGCGCCGAAAAGGTGCTTCGCCAAGGATCGGCGCCGGTGGGCGGCGTGCCATGGATTTGCGCCTGCGGCGAAGCGCTGGAGCTTCAGTTCCTGCAGTGCTGGCGCTGCGGAGGAAACCGGGGCGGAGACTAGAACACGCGCACGAGTGCGACCAGCCCCAGCACGAATACCCAGACCACCACCGCGCGCCAGAGCAGGCCCACGGCGCTGTCAAGGAGCGCGACTTCCGCAGCCTCTCCGATGCCCAGCTCCGGGCGCGGCTGCAGGCCATCGATGTCCCCCAGCGGCATGCCGAGCTTCACGCCCATGGCGCCGGCGCCGGAGGCGAGCACGATGCCGACGTTCGGGTCCGGCCACGCCGCAGCCTGGGTACGCCAGCAGTAGATCGCGTCCTCGAAATCGCCCACCACCGCGAACGCGGACGCGGTCAAGCGCGCCGTGGGCCACTCGAGCACGGCGAGGGCGCGATTGGCGAGCTGGCCGAACGCACCGGCCCCGCCCCAGCGCCGCTGCAGGAACGAGGCCATACGGTACAGGATCGCGCCCGAGGGACCCGGCAGGACGATGAACCAGAACAGCACCGCGAACACGTGCCGGTGCGAGGCCGAGATCGCTTCCTCGATCGCCAGCCGCGCGACCTCCTCGCGGCTGCGGTGCTGCGCGGGCTCGCCGCGCCAGGCGCCGATCAACTCGCGCGCGCGCTCGGCGTCGCCGTCCTTGAGCGCGCTCTGGATGCCGGTGAACCAGTGACTGAACTGGCGGAATCCCAGCGTCAGATAGAGCGCGGCCACGTTCACCGCCAGGCCCAGCGCAGGGCTCAGCCACCACGCGAGGTAGTACAGCGCCAGCGCCGCGGCCACCGGGACCAGCGCGGCGACCAGCCAGGCGATGCTGCCGTGGCGAGATTCACCTGAGTTGAAGCTGCGCTCCAGCCAGTCGGCCCAGGATGCCAGCAACGCGAAGTAGGCCTTGCGGTCGCCCAGCGGGCGCCACTGCTCCAGGACCAGCGCGGCGATGATCGCGAGTACGCCCATCGGGGGCATTCTATACAATGGCACACGATGAAAATCATCGTGCCCTGGGGCTACGACGAAATCGTCCCGCCGCTCAGCAACACAAGGTGCTGCTGAGCGGCGACGGCACGCCCGCGTTCTGCCGTACCACCTATGCGCTGCAGCTGTCGTTCGCCGAGTTCGTAGTCGCGGCGCGCGACTACCCGATCGTGTTTGCGAGTGGTGGCAGCGCCGCCGGCGAAGGCTACGTTCCGGTGATCGTGCTGGGCTCGCCGCCCGCGTCGACCTGTTCGTAAACGACGCCAGCGACTGGGACCCAGCCTGCTACCTGGCCGCCTATGTCCGCCGCTACCCGTTCTGCATCTCGAAGGCCTACGACGCCGAGGGCAAGCCCGGGGCTTAGTGGCCGGGAGTCGAGGGCCTGCTCACCGAGTACGAGAACGACCTCGACCGCACCGCGGAGATGTGCGCCGCGCTGCAGCGCCTGGACATCTTCATCCCCTTCAGCATGGAAGGGACCGAGAACAGCCGCAAGGCAACCCGGCTGAAGGACCTGTTCCGTGTTGACGAGGCGAAGCTGGCCGGGCTAAAGCCCACGGCGAACAAGGCGCTGGTGACGAAGGGCTTCATGGGCCGCATCTACGCCCACCTGCACTCTCTGAAGAACTTCAGCCGGCTCTATCGCCGGGAGCTGCAGCGCCGGGAGCCGCAGCGAGGTAACGCGAAAGGTTGAGCACCATCGCGGCGGTGGCGCCCCAGATGGTGTAGCCCTCGTAGTCCATGGTGTAGAACCAGCGCGTCTCGCCGTGCAACTCGCGTGAGCTGCGGCCATGGTTCGCCGGGTCCATCAGGAAGGACAAGGGCACCTCGAAGACGCTGTCCACTTCATCCGGGTTGAGCGTCAGCGAGAAACCGGGCTGCAC
>SXNB01000069.1 GCA_005777205.1 Burkholderiales bacterium
CGGTGCCATGACCGCGTTGGGCTCGGTGGTGATCACGGCGCAGGTTTCGAGCGGACCTCCAGGCCCTTCCCAGCGTTCCCAGAGTCCGGCGAAGGCGAACAACTCGCCTGCAGCAGGATGGGTGTAATAGGGCTGTTTCAGCTTCCCATGAGCCTTCCATTCGTAGAAGCCGCTGGCGGGGATCAGGCAGCGGCGTTTGCGGTAGGCCTCCCGGAACGAAGGCTTCTCGGCCACGGTCTCGGCGCGGGCGTTGTTCATACGAGCGCCAATGGCGGCATCCTTCGCCCAGCGCGGCACCAGACCCCACTTCACCATGGCGGCGCCGCGCAGTTCGCCCTCCGTTCGCACGACGAGGACCTGGCTCGTCGGCGCGATGTTGTAGCGCGGCTGAAAAGCGGGAACCTCTAACAATCCGAACATCAGCACACCACTTCCGGGCTGGCGTGAAGGGAATAGCGGCCGCACATGGGTAGAATCCTCGCATGATCATCGAGTCGCTGCTCGACACCGACCTGTACAAGTTCACCATGATGCAGGTGGTGCTGCACCATTTCCCGGGCGCGCAGGTGGAGTACGTGTTCAAGTGCCGCACCGCGGGCGTGGACCTGGCGCCGCACGCCGGAGAGATTCGCGCGGGCATCGCCGACCTGTGCAAGCTGCGCTTTCGCGTCGAGGAACTCGCCTACCTGCGCGGGCTACGCTTCATGAAGTCGGATTTCGTTGATTTTCTCGGCCTGTTCCACTTCAACGAGAAATTCGTCAAGGTCGAGCACTCGCAGGAAGCGCCGGGCCTGGACATTTCCATCCGTGGGCCGTGGCTGCATACCATCATGTACGAGATCCCGGTGCTCGCGATCGTGTCGGAGGTCTACTTCCGGCGCACGCAGCCCAAACCCGACCTGGCCGAGGGCCGCAGGCGGCTTCAGGCCAAACTCGACCTAGTGCGCGTCCTCGATCCAGCCTTTGCCTTCCGTATTTCCGACTACGGCACGAGGCGGCGCTTCTCGCGTGCCTGGCACGACGAGGTCATCGGTAGCTTCAGGAAGGAAATACCTGACCGGTTCGCGGGGACCTCGAACGTCTGGCTGGCAATGAAGCACGGCGTCACCCCGCTGGGCACCATGGCGCATGAGTACATGCAAGCCTGCCAGGCGCTGGGCCCGCGCCTGCGCGACTCGCAGGTGTTCGCCTTCGACGTCTGGGCCAAGGAATACCGCGGCGACCTCGGCATCGCGATTTCGGACACCTATGGGACGGAAGCGTTTTTGCGGGATTTCGACATGTACTTCTGCAAATTGTTCGACGGTGCGCGCCACGATTCCGCCGATCCCTTCGCTTGGGGTGAGCGCATGATCGCGCACTACGTCAAGAACCGGGTCGACCCGCACACCAAGACGCTGATTTTCTCCGACCAGCTCACGGTGCCAGTGGCGATCGACATCGCGCGCCGCTTCCACGGTCGCGCGCTGACCTCGTTTGGCATCGGCACCAACCTGACCAACGACCTTGGCTACGAGCCGATCAACATCGTCATCAAGATGACCGAATGCAACGGCCAGCCAGTGGCCAAGGTCTCGGATGCGCCAGGCAAGACGGTGAGCAAGGATCTCGGCTACCTCGCCTACCTACGCCAGGTGTTCGGGCTGGAAGAAGCGAAAAGCGATTAGCCACCTGCAACAAACCCCCTCCAGACTGCCGCTGCATTCCACCGCGGTCGCGGTGCTGGGGACCTGCTTCGTGCTCAACCTGCTTGGACGTGGCATTGGCGACACCTACACTGTGTTCCTGCAGCCCATAGAGCGCGAATTCGGTTGGTCGCGCTCGCAGCTCACGAGTGTCTACTCCATCTACCTGCTGGTGAACGGCTGCATCGCGCCGTTCATCGGCTTCATGTTCGACCGCACCGGGCCGCGCTGGGTCTATGCCGGCGGCCTGGCCATCCTGGGCTCCGCGTTCGTGTTCGCCGGTTTGCTGCAGAACATCTGGCACTTCTACCTGCTGGTGGGCGCCATGGTCGGGATCGGGGTCAGCATGACCGGAATGGTGCCCGCTTCGGCGCTGCTCGCGCGTTGGTACCGCTCGCGCCTGTCCATCGCCATCGGCATCGCGTTCTCGGGGGTGGGGGTGGGAACCGTCCTGCTGGTGCCCTTTACCCAGTACCTGGTCAGCGGCTGGGACTGGCGCACCGCCTACCAGGTGCTGGGCAGCGTGCTGCTGGTCGCGGCCGTCGTGGTCGTGCTAGCGCTGCCCTGGAAACGCTTTGCCGCGGGCAATCCCGCGCTGGCGCCAGCGGCGCGCAAGGAAGGCGAGGCCGAAGGCGGCTGGACGGTGCACACAGCGATGCGCACGTCGACCTATCGCGGGCTGGTTTTGACCTTTTTCTGTACATCAATGGGCATGTTCGCCGTGGTGGTGCAGCTGGTGGTGTTCCTGATCGACTGCGGCTTCTCGCCACTCGCGGCCGCGACCGTCTTTGGCGTCATCGGCATGCTCTCGGCCATCAGTGTCATGTCCAGCGGTTTCGTCGCCGAGCGCTTTGGCTACCGGCAGACGGTGACTGCGAGCTTTGCCGGCACCATGAGCGGGATCCTGGTGCTGCTGTGTGTCTCGGCCTGGCCTTCCTGGCCGTTGCTGCTGGTGTTCGTGTTCTTATTTGGTCTGTGCATGGGCGTGCGCGGGCCGATCATTTCCTCGGTCTGCACGCGCCACTTTGCGGGCCCCAGGGTCGCCACGATCTACGGCACCGTGTACGCGACCAACGCGCTGGGCGCCGCGGTTGGTTCGCTGGTTGGCGGCGTCCTGCACGACGTCACCGGGGGCTACGCGACGGCCTATGTATTCGCCTTGGTGAGCTTGAGCGTTGCTGCGACCCCGTTTCTGCTCCTGCCCGCCCTGCGGGATTTCAGGTAGCGCGTTCCAGCGCGGCGCGGCTCTCCGGGGCGGCGATGGCGATCATGCGCCTGCGGCGCTCGGCGAGGCCCAGTCCGCGCAGGTCCGCGGCGCCGCACTCGGTGATGATGACGCCGGCCTCGCTGCGCGGCGTCGCGACCGGACCCTGCAGCTGCGCCACGATGCGCGCAGCGCGCACCAGCAGCAGCGACACGCCGCCAGGGGAATGATTGGCCGCGCGGACGAAATCGAGCGCGCCGCCCACTGCACCGAGGTAGCTGCCCGTCGCGACCTCGGCATTCACCTGCCCGGTCAGGTCCACTTCGACGGCAGAGTTGATGGCGACAAAGCGCTCGATTCCCAGCAGCGTGCGGGCGTCGTGGGTGTACTCGGTTGAGCGCAGGCGGATGGCCGGATTGCGATGCGCAAAGTCGAACAGGCGACGGCTGCCCATCAGCACGCCGCAATCCACCTGCTGCACAGCGCCAGCCTGCATCAGGCCGACGATGCCGTCAGCCGCCGCGCCGCTGTGCACTGCCAGACGCTTGTGGCCGGACAGCTCGGTGCAGACGGCATCAGGTAGAGTACCGAGGCCGAACTCCAGCGTCGCGCCATCCGGGATGAAGGCGGCGGCAAGGCGCGCGATGGCCTGCTCCGCGCCCGATGGGGCCTTGGTGACCAGCATCGCCGGCGCGCGCGATGTTTCCACGGCCAGCGCGAGGTCCTCGCGACGCAGCAACCGCTCGCTGTGGGTCCAGGGCACCTGGTCGTTGATCTCGGCGACGATGGCGCGGCAGTTCGCCAGCCCCGGCACCAGGTACTCGGCGGCCAGCCCCAGGCTCAACTCACCCTTGGCGTTAGGCGGGCTCAGCTGCACAAACACCACGTCGCTCGCCAGCTTCCTTTCGCGAATGAGCGCCGCGAAGCGGGAGTAGGGGTGCGGTTGGATGTCGAGTACGCCGGCGTCCGCGAGCGCGCGATTGGCGCCGGCGCCGCAGTACGCGGTCAGGCGCAGGTGGTCAGCGTGCTCAGGCTTGACAATACCGGCGTAGTTGACGCCAAGTAAAAGCTTCGCCCCGGAAAATCTGGCGCGCTGTGCCACCAGCGCCTCGGTCAGCGATTGTGGCTCGGCCGTTGCCTGGCCGACCATGATGCCGTCGCCCGGGCGAACGGCTGTGGCGAGATCAATGTCCATCGGGCGATGCTAACATTGGCTGCATCGCCATCCGGAGACCAGCCATGCTCGATTCGCAGGCGCTCGACACGATATTCAGAACTGCCCGTTCCCAGAACGGCTTCCTCGACAAGTCAGTGGAGGACGCGCAGA
>SXNB01000070.1 GCA_005777205.1 Burkholderiales bacterium
GCCTTGGTGTCATCAGGAGCTGGGCAGGCCAGAAACAACAGGGAGAGCGCGATCATTCCGGTAGTCTAGCTCACCGAGGGACCGCCCGCCCCGGTTGCCCGGCCGACAGCCGCCAGTAGCCGACAATGAGAAATTTCTGGGATCGGCACATTTCGGCGGCTTCGCCGGGATCGTCACGCCCGGAGCGGTGGTAAAATTCGCGCATACGCTCGACAGACGCTAGTACGTGGGTAATAACGTGGGTAGTCGGGCGTGGGAGCTAATTAGCTATTTAATTTCAAGAACCTATAAGGTATTTTGGCGGACGTCCGCTCCGCCAACCATTTTCCTCCCGAGTCAGCCAGGGCCGAGATGTTTGACTTCGTCACCAAGCACAAGCGCCTCCTCCAGGTCTTCCTGATGCTGTGCCTTGTCCCTTTCGCGTTCTTCGGCCTGGAGTCCTACACCCGCGCCGTCGGCGGCCGAGACGTGGTCGCCGAGGTCGAGGGCAGCCCGATCAGCCGCCGCGAGCTGGAGGACGCGCTGCGCGAGCAAATGGAGCGCATGCAGCAGGTGTTCGGGCGCGACTTCGACCTCGCCTCGGTGGACACGCCCGACTTCCGCCGGCGCATCCTCGATGCGCTGATCGCGGACCGTATCGTCACCCATCAGGTGGCGCGCAGCAATATGGTCCTCGCGCGCCAGTCGGTGATCGACGAGATCATGCGCGCCCCGGAGTTCCAGGAGGACGGCAAGTTCTCACCGGCGCGCTACGAGGGCTACCTGCGCACGCGCGGGCTGTCGGACGCAGCTAATGTCGAGACCCTGCGGGTGCAGGCCCCAGCCTCGCGCCTGCTGTCGTCCATTTCTGCCACTGCGATCCAGCCGCGCGCAGTCGCCGAGCGCCTGCTTGCCCTGGAAGGCCAGCGCCGCGAGGTGAGCGAGGCGGCGTTCCCGGCCGAATCCTACCTGGCCCTGGTCAAGGTAGACGAGCCCGCGCTGAAGGCGTACTACGATGCCAACCCCGACGAGTTCAAGGTCGCCGAGCGGGTCCGCGCGGAGTTCCTGGTGCTCTCCGCAGAGGACCTGGCGCGCGGCGAAGCCGTAGGCGAGGACGAGCTGAAGAAGGCCTACGACGAGCGCCAGGCGGGCGGCCGGCTGGGCGTGGCGGAGCAGCGCCGCGCCAGCCATATCCTGCTGAAGACGAAGGAAGAGGCGGACCATCTGCTCGCGGAGGCGAAGAAGGCGCCGCAGCGCTTCGCCGAGTTGGCTAAGAAGCATTCGCAGGACACCGGATCGGCGGAGAAGGGGGGCGACCTCGGCTTTTTCGCAGCCGGCGACATGGTCAAGTCCTTTGCCGAGGCGGTGTTTGCGATGAAGCCGAACGAGATCGCCGGCCCGGTGCAGTCGGAGTTCGGCTTCCACGTCATCCGCCTGTCGGGCATCCAGCCCGGCAAGGTCCGCAGCTTCGAGGACATGAAGGCGGAGCTCTCCGCTGAGCTGGGCAAGCAGAAGGCGGGAAAGAAGTTCGCCGAGTCGGCCGAGGGCTTCAACAACCTGGTTTACGAGCAGTCCGACAGCCTCAAGGCCGCGGCCGAGCGCTACAAGCTCAAGGTGCAGGCAAGTGGCTGGATATCCAAAGGCGCGCCGGCCGAGGGGGTGCTCAACCACCCTAGGCTGCTGGCGGCGTTGTTTTCCTCCGACGCCATCCAGCAGCGGCGCAACACCGATGCCGTCGAAGTCGCTCGCGGCACGCTGGTGGCAGCGCGCGTGCTCCAGCAGCAGCCGGCGTCGCAGCGCAAATTCGAGGACGTGCGTGCCGAGGTGGAGACAAAGGTGCGGCGCCGCGAAGCCGCCGCCCTGGCACGCAAGGACGGCGCAGCGAAATTGGCACAGCTGAAGGCCTCGGGCGGCGATGCGGGCCTGAAGTGGAGCGCGCCGATCCAGGTCTCGAGGCGCGCGGCGGCCGGCTTGTCGCAGGATGCGCTGCGCCAGGTGCTGTCGGCGGATGCGTCGAAGCTGCCAACCCATGTCGGCGCGGACCGCGGCGAGCGCGGCTTTGCCATCTATCGACTGGTGCGCGTGCTGGCGCCGGACCCGTTGCCGGAGCAGCAGAAGAACGAGGAACTGGCGCGCCTTGAACGGCAGGCCGGCGCCGCCGAGGTGGAAGCCTACGTCGCCAGCCTGCGTTCGCGGGCGAAGATCGACGTCAACGCCGCCCAGCTCGAGAAGAAGCAGTAGCCGGCGGCGCCGGCCCGGCGCTACTGGCTGGATCCGCCGATGCCGCCGATCACCCGGTTGAAACCGCCGTCCACATAGACGATTTCGCCGGTGATGCCGGAGGCGAGGTCGGAGAGCAGGAACGCCGCCGCGTTGCCCACGTCGTCGATAGTCATGTTCCGCCGCAGCGGCGCGTTCTCCTCGACGAACTTCAGGATCCTGCCGAAGCCAGCGATTCCGGAGGCCGCGAGGGTTTTGATCGGCCCGGCGGAAATGGCATTGGCGCGGATTCCTATCGGCCCCAGGTTGGCGGCGAGGTAGCGCACCGCCGCCTCCAGGCTCGCCTTGGCGAGGCCCATGGTGTTGTAGTGAGGCACCACGCGCTCGGCGCCCAGGTAGGACAGCGTCAGCACCGAGGCCTTGCGCCCGTGCATCAGCGGCAGCAGCGCCTTGGCGAGCGCAGGCAGGCTGTAGGCGGAGATGTCGTGCGCCTCGCGGAACGCCTCGCGCGAGAGCCCGTCCAGCAGCTCGCCGGAGATGGCCTCGCGCTGTGCGAAGGCGATGGCGTGCACCAGCCCGTCGAGGCCATCCCAGTATTCCCGCAACGCCGGAGCCAGCGCCGCGATTTCGGCGTCGCTGGCGACGTCGCAGGGCAACACCAGGGTGGTACCGAAGTCGCCGGCCAGCTCGGTGACGCGCTCCTTGAAGCGTTCGCCGACGTAGGTAAAGGCGAGTTCAGCGCCCTCTCGGTGCGCCGCGCGCGCGATGCCGTAGGCGATGGACCGGTTGCTGAGCACGCCGGTGACCAGAATCTTTCTGCCGCTGAGGAATCCCATCGGCGCATTATACTTTCGCCGTGCGCGCGATCTTGCTACCGGTGTTCTTTCTGTTCGGATGCGCGGAGGTCTGGAATGACCCTTATCCGGCTTCAGATCGCGGCCAGAAGGTCCTCTACTCGGTGTTTTCCGAGCGCCCCAAGCACCTTGACCCGGCCCAGTCCTACGCCACGGACGAGTCGCAGTTCACCATGCAGGTCTACGAGCCGGTGCTGCAGTACCACTACCTGAAGCGCCCCTACCAACTCATTCCCAACACCGCGGCGGCGCTGCCCGAGCTACGCATCGAGCAGCGCGGCGGCGAGACGGTGAGCGTGTACGAGATCCGCCTCCAGCCGGGGATCCGCTTCCAGCCGCACCCGGCGTTCGTCCCGGGGAACCTGACGCTGGACCGGCGCCAGGTGGCGGCGCTGGCGAGTCCTTACGGACTGCCGCTGGGCACGCGCGAGTTAACGGCGGACGACTACATCTACCAGATCAAGCGCCTCGCGCATCCGCAGCTGCAGGTGCCGATCTTCGGCCTGATGTCGGAGTACATCGTCGGCCTCAAGGCCTACGCCGCGGCGCTGAAGGCCGCGGCGCGCCCGAGCGAATGGCTCGACTTGCGCCAGCATGCCCTGCCGGGCGTGGAGCGCGTCGACGCACACACCTACCGCGTCATCCTCAAGGGCCGCTATCCTCAGTTCCAGTACTGGCTGGCGATGCACTTCTTCGCCCCCATTCCGTGGGAGGCGGAGAAGTTCTTCCACCAACCTGGGATGGCGGAGAAGAATTTCACGCTCGACTGGTGGCCGGTCGGTACCGGCCCTTACATGCTCACCGAGAACAATCCAAATTCGCGCATGACGCTGGTGCGCAACCCGAACTACCGCGGCCAACCCTACCCGTCGGAAGGGGAGGCGGGCGATGCCGCGGCGGGCCTGCTTGCCGACGCCGGCAAGCCGATGCCGTTCATCGAGCGCGCAGTCTACACGCGGGAGAAAGAGGCGATTCCGCTGTGGAACAAATTCCTCCAGGGCTACTACGACAGTTCAGGCATCAGCTCGGACAATTTCGACCAGGCGGTGCGTATTTCGCTGGAAGGCGAGCCGGGCCTGTCGCCGGAGATGGAGGCAAACGGCATCCGCATGGAGACCTCGGTGGAGCCCACCCTGTTCTACCTTGGCGCCAACTGGCTCGATCCGGTGGTGGGCAGCGCGATGGGCGGCGCCGCGGCCGAGCGCGCGCGCAAGTTGCGCCAGGCGTTGGCGATCGCCATCGACTGGGAGGAGTACCTGCAGGTGTTCGCCAACGGGCGCGGCGTGCCGTCGCATGGCCCGATTGCGCCCGGCCTGTTCGGGTACCGCGACGACGCCGGGGGCATCAATCCGGTGACCCACGAGTGGAAGGACGGCAAGGCCGTGCGCCGGCCGCTGGCGACGGCGAAGAAGCTGCTCGCAGAGGCGGGTTACCCGGACGGGCGCGACGAGCGCACCGGCCAGCCGCTGGTGCTCTACCTCGACACCACCACGCGCGGGCCGGGCGACAAGGCGCTGATGGATTGGTGGCGCAAGCAGTTCGCGCGCCTCGCCATCCAGTTCGAGCCGCGGCAGACCGACTGGAACCGGTTTCAGGAGAAGCTGAGGAAGGGCAACACGCAGCTCTTCATGGTGGGCTGGCGCGCCGACTACCCGGACCCGGAGAACTTCCTGTTCCTGCTCAACGGCGCCCAGGCGCGCGCGAAGACCCAGGGCGAGAACGCCTCCAACTACAGCAATCCGGAGTATGACGCGCTGTTCGCCCAGGTGCGGCACATGGCAAACACGCCGCAACGCCAGCAGCTCATCGACCGCATGGTCGACCTCTTCCGTCGCGACGCGCCGTGGATCGGCGGCTTCCACCGCAAGTCCTTCGACCTGTACCACGGCTGGCTGGGGAACCTGAAACCGAACGAGATGGCCGACAACAAGCTTAAGTACCTCAAGGTCGATCCGGAGCGTCGCGCGGCCATGCGCCTGGCCTGGAACCGGCCAGTGCTGTGGCCGGTGCTGCTCGGGATTCTGCTCGCTGCCGCCGCGGTGGTCCCGGCCTGGCTCGCCTACCGGCGGCGCGAGCGCATGGCGGCGCGGCCGGTACCCGCGGCCGGCGCCTGATGTTCGCCTACATCGTCCGCCGGGTCTTGTACGCGATCCCGATCCTGCTCGGGGTCAACTTGCTCACCTTCCTGCTGTTCTTCGTCGTCAACACTCCGGAGGACATGGCGCGGATGCAGCTCGGGGCCAAACGCGTGACGCCCGAGGCGATCGAAAAATGGAAGGCCGAGCGCGGCTACGACCGGCCGCTGCTGTGGAACGCGCAGGCCGAGGGCGCGGGCAGGGCGACGCAAACCGTGTTTTTCCAGAAATCGGTGCGCCTGTTCGCGCTCGACTTCGGCGCCTCGGAGGACAAGCGCGACATCGCGGCCGAGATCGGCGAACGCATGTGGCCCAGCCTCGCGCTCGCGGTACCGGTGTTCCTGGTCGGCCTGGCCGTCTGCGTCAGCTTCGCGCTGCTGATGGCGTTCTTCCGCGCTACCTACCTAGACCTCTGGGGCGTGGTGCTGTGCGTGGCGATGATGTCCGTCTCGACTCTGTTCTACATCATCGGCGGCCAGTACCTGCTGTCCAAGCTTTGGCACCTGGTGCCGATATCCGGCTACCAGGGTGCCACGGACGCACTGCGGTTTCTGTTCCTGCCGGTGTTCATAGGCGTCGTCGCCGGCATCGGCGCCAGCAGCCGCTGGTACCGTACCCTGTTCCTGGAGGAGATGGGCCGCGACTACGTGCGTACCGCGCGTGCCAAGGGGCTGGCCGAGCGTGCAGTCCTGTTCGGCCATGTGCTGCAGAACGCCCTGATCCCGATCCTGACCGGCGTGGTGGCGGTGATTCCGCTGCTGTTCATGGGCAGCCTGCTGTCGGAATCCTTTTTCGGCATCCCGGGCCTGGGCAGCTACACCATAGACGCCATCCAGGCGCAGGATTTCGCGGTGGTGCGCGCGATGGTGTTCATCGGTTCGGTGTTCTACATCCTGGGCCTGATCCTCACCGACATTTCCTACACCCTGGTCGATCCCAGGATCCGGCTCCAGTAGCGTGCCAGTCCTCCTTGCCACCGATGTCCTGGTCTGGCTGCTGGTCGCGGCCGCCGCGGCCTATGGCCTGCATTGCCGGCGCCATGAGCATCTGGCGGCGCCTTGGGCGAGGGTGTTCCGCAGCCCGGCTGCGATCGCCTCGACGGTGGTGCTCGCTTTCTACTTCGGCGCCGGTCTGCTGGATTCGCTGCATTTCCGGCCGCAGTTGCCGCAGAAGCCGGATGCCGGGCAGAAGGTCTATTCGGTCGAGGTGCTCTCGGTACTGGACTGGACGCTGGCCCACCTGCGCGGGCGCACCGAGAAGACCTACTCGGCGCCGCTCGCGATCCGGTCGTTTGCCAGGGAGCAGGTGGAACTGCCGGGGGGAAAGATCGCGCGGGAGTTTCCAAGGCTGCAGTTCGGCGGGGCGCATCTCGCGAAAGAGGGGCATTGGGCCAGTGACGTTGGCTGGCGCGTGTTCAAGGGTCTGGGTTTCGCTGCCGCGATACTGCTCGCGGCGGCGATCGGAATGAGAATCCTGCGCGTACGCTGGCCGGAGGTGCCGTGGAACGCAGCCGTTTGGGCGCTGGGCGGGCTGCTGGTGCTGCTGGTGCCTGCGCTGGTGCTCTCGGGCGGCTACCACGTGCTCGGGACCGACAAGGTCGGCAACGATGTGTTCTACCAGGCGCTGAAGTCGATCCGAACCAGCCTGGTGATTGGTACCGTCACCACCCTGGTGCTGCTGCCGCTGGGGATCGCGCTGGGCATCATGGCGGGCTACTTCAGGGGCTGGGTGGACGACGTCATCCAATACCTCTACACCACGCTGAACTCCATACCGGGGGTGCTCCTGATCGCGGCTTCGGTGCTGATGATGCAGGTGGTGATCGACCGCCACCCGGAATGGTTCGCCACTGCTGCGCACCGCGCCGACGCCAAGCTGCTGGTGCTGTGCGCGATCCTAGGCCTGACCAGCTGGACCGGCCTCGCGCGACTGCTGCGGGGCGAGACCTTGAAACTCTCGGAGCTGGAGTACATCCAGGCCGCGCATGCGCTGGGCGTCAGAGGCAGTCGCGTCATCTCGCGCCACATCCTGCCCAATGTGGCGCACATCGTGATCATCGCCATGGTGATGGACTTCTCCGGCCTGGTGCTGGCCGAGGCGGTGCTGTCCTACGTCGGCGTCGGCGTCGACCCCTCCACCAGCAGCTTCGGCACCATGATCAACTCGGCGCGCATGGAGATGTCACGCGAGCCGGTGGTCTGGTGGGCGCTCGCCACCGCCTTCGGCTTCATGTTCGTGCTGGTGCTGGCGGCAAACCTGCTCGCCGACGCGGTGCGCGACGGCTTCGATCCCCGGGTACGCATGGCCGGCACACCGAAAGCGGTGGCGGCATGAGCGAGGTCACCCTGGCGGCTGAGGGGCTAGCGACGAGGATCGACACCACTGCCGGCGAGCTCCGCGCAGTCGACGGCGTCGACTTCGAACTGCGCAAGGGCGAATGCTTCGCTCTGGTGGGCGAATCCGGATGCGGCAAGTCCATGACCGCGCTGTCCTTGCTGCGCCTGCTGCCCGAGGCGGGCCGTATCGCCAGCGGGCGCGTGCTGCTGGAGGGGCATGACCTGCTCGCGCTGCCGGAGGCGGCGATGCGGGCGGTGCGCGGCCGGCGCGTGGCCATGATCTTCCAGGAGCCCTCCACGGCACTCAACCCGGTGCTGACCGTCGGGCGCCAGGTGCTGGAGGTCATCGAGCGCCACCTTGGCCTCGCCGGGGAGGAGGCGAAGCGGCGCGCCCTCGCGCTGCTGGAATCGGTGGGTATCCCGGATGCGGCGCGGCGCTTCGACGAATACCCGTTCCAGCTCTCCGGGGGCCTGAAGCAGCGCGTCATGATCGCCGCCGCGCTGGCGGCGGATCCGGAGGTGCTGGTGGCCGACGAGCCGACCACGGCGCTCGCTGTCACCA
>SXNB01000071.1 GCA_005777205.1 Burkholderiales bacterium
ACCCCAGCGAGGCGCCGGCGACATCGCCCGGCAGCGCGAGCGCGAACACGCTGCGCCGGAACAGGCGCCAGCCCGAGGCGCCCAGATTCTGCGCCGATTCCTCCATCGCGCTGTCGATGTTGGCGAGGGCCGCCGAGAGGTTGAGCAGGATAAACGGGAAATAGTGCAGGGTCTCGACGAAGATGACGCCGTTCAGGCCCTCCATGATCGGCACCGTGAAGCCGAACCACTGGCCGAGCAGTTGGTTAACTGATCCGGAGCGGCCGAACAGCAGCTGCATCGCCGCTGCACCCATGAACGCCGGCATGATCAGCGGCAGCACCCCGAGCGTCTGGATCAGGATCGCGCCGCGGAAGCGGAAACGCACGGTGATGTAGGCGAGCGGAACCGCGATCAGCGTCGCCAGCATCACCGTCATCCCCGCCACGTACAGGCTGTTGGCGAAGGACTCGCGCATCAGCGAGAGCTGGAAAAAAGAACCGAAGTGCGACAGCGTCAGGCTGCCGTCGGGTTCGGTGACGGCGACGCGGATCACCGTCAGCACCGGCCAGACCAGGAAGGCGAGGAGGAACGCGGCAATGGCGAGCGCCACCGCCGCCTGCCCGGCGCTCCACCGTCCCGCCTCCGCGTTCAGCGGAGCAACCGCGCCGGGCGCGGCCAGCGGCGCGCTCACCGCTTCACTTCGCCGCGGCCGCCGCCAGCCGGGCGAGCGCCGCGGCCTTGTCGTAGTTCTGGCGCGCTTCCTTGCCCCAGTGCTCCTCGAGCGCCGTCATCTGCTTCTGCCTGGCGGCGTCGCGCTTGGTCTCGCGGAACAATGCGAGGAAACCCTTGTCCCGGGTCTTCGTCTCGTCGACGACCGGCGCAAACGCGAGCGCGCGCGCCTCGGCCAGCAGCCTCTGCCCCTGCGCATTGGGTTTGGCCGCTAGCTTCGCCGTCGCCTCGTGAATAGCCCTGGTCGCCGCCACCAGTTCCTTGTGGCGGAAAGTGATCGCGTGATCGAACAGCGCGCTGACGACGAAATAGCGCGCTTCGGAGAGTTCCGAATCGAAGTCCACCTTGGCGCGGATCTTCCCGCCGTAGGGGTCCGGGTATCCCGCCGGCGCCTTGCGGTAGGTCTCCGGCAGCACCGGCAGCCGGCTGATCTTCGAGTCGAGCAGCAGCTCCTGGCCCGCCGGCGACAGCGTGTACTGGATGAAACGCCGGCCGAGGTCGGCGTTCTTCGCGCCGTTGACCAGCGCGATGTTGGCCGGGACGATCGCCGTCTGCGAGGGGTAGGCGAATTCGACCGGGAAGCCGGAGTTCTTCGCCGCCAGGCCGAAGAAGTCGATCACCAGGCCGATGCCGAACTGGCCGTTGGAGACGCCGTCGGGGACGCCGAAGCTGCGCTCGGTAATCGCCGCGGCATTGCCCGCGATCTGCAGCACCTGCGACCAGCCCTTCTCCCAGCCTTCGCCCTGCAGGATGGTCTCAATGGTCAGGTGGGTGGTGCCCGAACGCGAGGGCGACGAGGTCGCCAAATGGCCGAAATACACCGGCTTGACCAGGTCCACCCACTCTTTCGGCGCCGGAACCTTGTTGGCCGCGAGGTAGCGCGTGTTCCACATCAGTCCGTAGCCGGCGAGCGCCTGCCCGCGGTAGAAACCCTGCGGATCGTTCACCGGGTAGTTGCCGATCTTGTCCGGGATGCCCTTCACCCCGGGGTCGAACTTCGTCAGCAGGCCGTCCTTGGCGAGCACCTCGAAGGCATCCGGTGCGGAAGCCCAGAACACGTCCGGCCGATCTCCGGCGCGCGTCTCGCGCAGGTAGGCAACGCCTGCCGAGGTGCCCTTGTTGAGGATCTCGACGCGCGTGCCCGGATTGGCCCGCTCGAAAGCTGCCTTGTACGCCGAAGTCAGCTCCTTGGGAAACGACGTCAGGATCGTGACCTGCTGTTGTGCGGCGGCGCCGGTCGCTGCCAGCGCGAGGATCGCAGCGGCAAACCGCGCCGCCAAGGACGAGTGCATGGAGACTCCCTCCGGTTCGGTTGGACTTGGTGAACCCTCAAGCTACCTGCGCGCGGTTAGGGCCGTCAACCATTTCATTGCGCCGCGCTTCAAGACGTCTGCGCAGGCTATGATTCCGGCCATGGGTCCCCTCGCTGGCATCAAGGTCCTGGAGTTCGAAGCGATTGGCCCCGGTCCGTTCTGCGGCATGATGCTCGCGGACATGGGGGCCGACGTGCTGCTTGTCGACCGTCCCGGCGACGCAGGCCTGGGCCTCGGCCGCGACCGCTGGTCCGACGTCATGCTGCGCGGGCGGCGCTCGGCGACGCTGGACCTGAAGTCGGCATCCGGCGTCGAAGCTGCGCTCGTGCTCGCGGTGAAGGCCGACGCCGTGATCGAAGGCTTTCGTCCCAGCGTGATGGAACGCCTGGGTCTCGGGCCCAACACGCTGCTCAAGGCAAATCCGAAACTGGTCTACGGTCGCATGACTGGCTGGGGGCAGGACGGGCCCCTCGCACCGCGCGCCGGGCACGACATCAACTACATCGCGCTCACCGGCGTGCTGAACGCCATCGGCCGCGCCGGCGGCGCCCCGGTACCGCCGCTCAACCTGGTGGGCGATTTCGGTGGTGGCGGCATGCTGCTCGCCTTCGGCATCGCCTGCGCGCTGGTGGAGGCGAAGGCCTCGGGCAAGGGGCAGGTGGTGGACGCGGCGATGGTGGATGGCGCCTCGCTGCTCGCGACCATGTTCGCCGGCATGATGGCCGCTGGCCGCTGGAGCGAGACTCGCGGCGACAACGTCCTCGACACTGGAGCGCCCTGGTACGAAGCCTATGAAACGAAGGATGGCCGGCACGTGGCCATCGGCGCCATCGAACCCAAGTTCTACGCAGAACTGCTGGAGCGCCTCGGGATCGCCGGCGAGACCCTGCCCAAGCAACTGGACCGCAAGGGCTGGCCCACGCTGCGCGCCCGTTTTGCGGAGGTGTTCTTGTCGAAGTCCCGGGACGAGTGGTGCGCGGTGTTCGAAGGTTCCGATGCCTGCTTCGCGCCGGTACTCAGCTTTTCGGAGGCGCGCGCCCATCCTCACAATGCCGAGCGCCGGACCTTCGTCACCTCCGGCAAGGTGGCCCAACCCGCCCCGGCTCCGCGCTTCTCGCGCACCCCGGGCGCAATTCGCGGGGCGCCGCCGGAGCGCGGCGAAGGCGGCCACGATGCGCTTGCCGCCTGGGGTTTTGGCGCCGCTGAGATCTCGCACCTGGAATCGCTGGGCCTTGGCTTCCGAGCCTAGCGCGACCAGCACGCCGAACGGAGGCCCGCTCTCCGGGCTCCGCGTGCTCGATATCTCTAACGTCATCGCCGGCCCTTTCGCCGCCGCGATGCTGGGGGACTTCGGCGCCGACGTGCTCAAGGTCGAACTGCCAGGGGGCGGCGATGCACTACGCGCACTGCCGCCGCACAAGGAAGGCAAGCCGCTGCTATGGAAAGCGGTCAACCGTAACAAACGCGCGATTACGCTCGACCTGCGCCAGGCCGCCGGCCAGGCACTGTTCCTCCGCCTGCTGCCGCGCTTTGACGTCCTGATCGAGAACTACCGTCCAGGAACACTGGATCGCTGGGGCCTGGGCAAGGAGGCGCTGTGGGACGCCCAGCCAAAGCTGGTGATCCTGCGCGTCACCGGGTTCGGCCAAACCGGGCCCTACGCAAACTACGCGGGCTTCGCACGCCTGTTCGAAGCGTATTCCGGCCTCGCCTACATCACCCGCGCGCCAGGCGAACCGCCGCTGCATCCCGGCTACCCGATCGGCGACCCGATTTCCGGCTTGTTCGGCGCCTTCGGCATCCTCACCGCGCTGCTGCACCGCGCACGCCATCCGGAAGCGCCCGGCCAGGAGATCGATCTGTCGTGCACCGAGGCCATGATGCGCCTGCTGGAAGTGCTGCCGATCGAATATGACCAGCTGGGTCTCGTCCACGAGCCGGTGGGCAGGGGCAACGCCTACGTGTCACCCAGCGGCATGTTCCGCGCCGGCGACGGCGTCTGGGTCAGCTTCACCGCCGCGACGCAGAACATCTTCGAGCGCCTGTGCCGGCTGATCGGGCGCGAGGACCTGCTTGCGGATCCACGCTACGCGACGAATCCGCAGCGCATGCACCACCAGTCCGAGCTCAACGCGATCGTCGCGGACTGGCTCAGCGCGCACTCGGCCGTGGATGCGGTGCGCGAACTCTCCGAGGCCGGCGTCGCGGCCGCGCCGGTGTACTCGAACCGCCAGGTCATGGAGGATCCGCACTTCCGGGCACGCGAGTCGATTACCCGGGTGCGCGACGAGGATTTCGGCTCAGTTGCGGTGCCCGGCGTCGTGCCGCGGCTGTCGGCGACGCCAGGCGCGGCGCGCACCTCGGGACCCGCGCCCGGGGCGCACAACGCCGAGGTCTATAGGCAGTGGCTGGGCCTGGGGGACGCCGAGATCGGTGCGCTGCGGGAGTCAGGCGTGATCTGACGGGGCCCCGGTGCCGGTGGCGTCGCTTCCCGGACCAAATGTAATCGATCGGTTACATTTGGCGGCCCCCGGGGGTGCGGCCATCCCGACTCGCCTCAGGCGTAGGTCAGCGCGCCGGCGCGGTCCGGCCGGTCTAGGTGCGGAATGTTGTTGAAACTCACGCACTGAATTGCTCGCTCGCCGGCGCGCAACTCCGTGATCCCGGTGTTGCGCGTCTGCAGGTTGAGGTCCACCACGCCGCGCGCCTGCATCTTCAGCACCTCGGCGAGGATGGTCGAGATCGGGCCGCCGGAACTGATCACCAGCGCACGCTCCCCCTTGCCGGCGCGAACCGCGTCCAGCGCCGCCAGCACGCGGGCACGGAAGGCCGCGAAGGGCTCGTGCGCCGAGCCGGCCAGCGTCCCGTCTGTCCACGCGTACATCGCCTCCCGCAGCGCGCGAAAATACTCCCTGCGATCCGCACCCTGAAAACCATTCCCGCCCGTATGTGCGTGCAGCAGTGCATGGCTGTCGTACTCGTTCAGGCGCGCATCCTCCTTGGCCTGCAATACCCGGCCCATCCCTTCTCCCATACCGGCAAGCGTCTCGGCATGGCGGCGCAGCGTACCCCGCACCACGTGGTCGAAGCGAGCGCCACGCTCTGCAAAATGCTCGCCCAGCCAGCGCGACTGCCGCCAGCCGAGGTCCGAGAGCTTGTCGTAGTCCGCCGCGCCGAAGGAGGCCTGCGCGTGCCGCACCAGGATGAGTTCTGCCATGGAGCCATTGTATGAAACAATCGGCGCATGAAAATCTCGGGCAAAGTCTGCGTCGTCACCGGCGCAGGGAGCGGTATCGGCAAGGCGCTCGCCAAGCGCTTCGCCACCGAGGGCGCGGCGGGGGTGGTCTGCGCCGACCTGAACGATGGTAACGCGAAGGCGGTTGCGGCCGGCATCCGGGGACTGGCGGTGCGCTGCGACGTCTCAAGCGAAGCGGACCTGAACGCCCTGGCCGACGCCGCGATTGCGCAGTTCGGCCGCATCGACGTGTTCTGCTCCAATGCGGGCATCATCGAGCGTGCCGGGCTGGAGGCCACCGCCGAACAATGGCGGCGGACGCTGGAGGTCAACCTGATGGCGCATGTCTACGCGGCGCGCGTGGTGGTGCCGCTCATGCTCGCGCAGGGCGGCGGCTACATCGTAGCCACGGCCTCGGCCGCAGGGCTGCTGATGCAACCAGACTCGGCCACCTATACGGTGTCGAAGCATGGCGCAGTGGCGTTCGCGGAATGGCTGTCGGTGAACTATCACGACAAGGGCATCAAGGTGTCCTGCCTGTGCCCGCAGGGCGTTCGCACACCGATGCTGCTGGGATCGAAGGGCGACCGGAAATCCTTCCTGCTGGAGGGCTCCGTGAGCGCGGAGGACGCTGCGGCCCGCGTGGTGGAAGCGATGGACGCCGAGCGCTTCCTCGTGCTGCCCCACCCGGAGGTGGGCGAGTTCGAGCGCCGCAAGGCGAACGACCGGGAGCGCTGGCTCGCCGGCATGCGTCGCATGCGGGCGAAGATCGAATCCGACCCGGCCCTGCGGGGCGACGGCTGACGAGCTAGTGCTTGTGGTGCGTCGCGGGCGCGCCGCCAGAGATCCGGCCCACGTCGAATTCCGCGTTCACCTCGCCGGCCTTCTCGAACGTCAGCTTCACCGGCACCTTCTCGCCCTCGATGAACGGGCGCCTGATGTCCATGAACATCAGATGCGCCCCGCCGGGCTTGAGCTCGAACGCGCCGCCGGCGGGAATATCGTAGCCGGGCACTTCGCGCATCTTCATCACACCGGCCTCGTGAATATGCACGTGCGTCTCGACGCGCGCAGCGGCGGGAGAGGATGCGGACGTTAGCCGGTCCGCCACGGTGGCCTTGTTCCGTACCACCATGTAACCTGCAGCCACTTTGGCGCCGGGCGCAGTCGCACGCGCCCAGGGCTTGTCGATCACCACCTGCGCGAACGCGGGCGCGGCGGCCATCAGCAGCAACGCCGCGAGAGATCTCATTTCACGTTCTCCTCTTCTTGGAGCTTGCGCCGGAACACCTTGCTAGTACCTGCCTTGAGCAGCCCAGTGGTGCCCGAGGTATAGGGCAGCACGGCGAGGTCGTCAGGTCCCGCCAGCGACGTGCCGGGCACGCAGCCCGCGGCGTTCACGTCGCTCCAGAGCATCACATCGACACGCCTGGGAACGAGATGGGGCGCGCGCACGAAGTCCGGAACCTTGAAAACACCCGGCTCCCGAGCGTAGTCGAAGTAGGCGGCGAAGATGCAGTGCGCGACGCCGACTCCCAGGTGCGGCTCGATCTCCCGGTACAGTTCATGGGCCGCTAGCGCCACACGCGCGTCCGAATCGCGGCTGTAGTGCGCGAGCTCATCGCTCTTGTTCATGGGGTTGACCGGCACCACGACCGCATCGGCACGCAGGATGGCGTAGTAGCCGACGATGAACTGGGGGGGCTGTTCTGGGCATAGAGCAGCACGCGGTCGCCACGCGCGACGCCGCAGCGTTGCTGCAGGAAACCGGCCAACGCATCGACCTCCTGCGCCAGCCTTGCGTAGCTCAGCAGGCCGCCGTAATAGGTGGTCGCAGTCTTTTGCGGATAGCGCCAGGCGCTGACCTCGAGATTGAAGTGGATCCCGGTGTGCGGCACCGTGAGCGACTTCGGCGCCGAGGGCGGCCAGTGCGGGTAATGGCGCGTGAATGCGGGCATCGCCCGCCTCAGGCGGCGTATTTATTCACGGCCTTCTCGTCCCAGGTCATGCCCAGGCCTGGCCGCGAAGGACAGATTACGTGCCCATTCCGAAGTTCCAGCGGGTCCCTGAGGATCGGATCCGCCCAGTCCACGTATTCCAGCCAATGGCAGGTCGGCGTCACCGGCAGCAGTTGCACACTCGCTTCGGCGAACAGGTGGCTGGACATCTCCAGCCCCGCGCCCTGCGCCAGCGCCGCCGCGCGCATCCAGCCGGTAACCCCGCCAATGCGCTGTGCGTCCGGCATGACGTAGTCGCAGCAGCTGGCGGCGATAGCCTGCGCCATCTGTTCGGGCCCCATGAAGTTCTCGCCGATCTGGATCGACGTCGCCACCGCATCCGCGACCTTCGCGCAACCCTCGAAGTCATCGGCGCGGACCGGTTCCTCTATCCAGTACATGCCACCTTCGTCGTCGATCATGTGGCCGCGGCGGATTGCCTCCGCCACGGTGAGGCCCTGGTTGAAGTCGCACATCAGCGTCACCCCGGGTCCGATGGCTTTCTTCACAGCACGTATCGCGGCAAGGTCGTCCTCCGCCTTCGGTCGCCCCAGCCGGAGCTTTACCGCTGCGAACCCGTCCGCCACCAGCTCCTCCGCCTCCTTCACCAGCGCCTTCAACGGCTGGATGCCCAGGCCCTTGGAGTTATAGGCGAGCACCGGGCGCGGCTGGCCTCCCAAAAGGCGGACCACCGGCTGGCCAAGCGCCTGCCCGAGCGCATCCCATGCGCACATGTCGATGCCCGCCATGGCGAACAGGACGATGTTGTGGACCCCCAGCAGCGTGTGCTTCGCGCGCAACTTGCGCTCGATCTCGAATGGCGCCAACGCGTCGCCCTTGAGCATCGCGCCCATTGCCTCGAGCAGCTTCGCGATCGGCGGCAGGAACTGGCCGTTGATGCCGAACAGGTAGGCGCGACCCGTGATGCCGGCGGTGGTCTGCAGGTCCAACAGCAGCAGCGGAGCGGTGGTGATGGCGCCGGTGCTGGTGGCTAGCGGCCGGCGCATTGGCACGAGGACGGCGCGCGCGATCAAGCCGCTGACCCTGAGTTTATCGAGCTTCATTGCTCCCCCTTGGAATCTCCGGCGTGCAGAGTACACTGACTGCCGCAAATGATGAAGGGCCTGCTGATCCCGATCTGCCTGACGGCGTGTGCGCTCACGGCCTGCGCACCGGTCACGCAGCGCCCGCAAGTGGACGACAAGGCGGTGGCTGAGGAAGCCCGCAAGCAGAGCGAACTCGCGTTGCAGGATCTGGCCGAGGACCAGACGCGCCTGTTCCGGATTTCCTATCCGATCCTGGCCCGCGGCGCTGACCTGTGCGCCGACGATTTCCATCCCGCCATCGGTATTCGCCACGGCAACGTGCAGTCGGTGCCAAAGGAAATGCGCGATGCCGCCGTGCGGGTCCTCGGCCTGACCGACGAGCTCCAGGTGATCCAAGTCGCGGCTGGTTCGCCAGCGGCCCGCGCCGGACTGCAGGCAAGGGACGTGATCCTGGCGGTGGATGGCAAGGCGATCCACGCCGGGGAGCGCGCCAGCGACCATTTCGCCGAACTGTTCGCGGGAGCGGCTAAGGCGCGCAACGCAGTGGAACTGAAGCTGCGGCGCGCCACCGCGGAAATGACGCTCGGCGTTGAGCACGAAAGAGCCTGCGCCTATCCGGTGCTGCTCCATTCCTCCGACGTCATCAATGCCTTCGCCGACGGCAGGCAGGTCATCGTCACCCGCGGGATGCTGCGCTTCATCCGCGACGACCTGGAGCTGGCCGTTGTCATCGGCCACGAACTGGCGCACAACTCGATGGGTCATATCCGCAAGCAGATGGGCAACCAGTTCCTCGGCACGCTGCTCGACGTCCTCGCCGCCTCCCGGGGCGTGAATACGCAAGGCTTGTTCGGCAGCGCAGCTGGCGCGGTGTTTTCCAAGGACTTTGAGGCCGAGGCAGACTACGTCGGGCTGTACTTCACGGCGCGAGGGGGATACGAGGTGGACAAGGCGCCCAACTTCTGGCGCCGGATGGCCGCCGCGAACCCAGGCGGAATCCAGCAGCGCGGCTTTGGCGCTTCGCACCCTTCCACGCCCGAGCGCTTCCTCGCGCTGGAGAAGATCGTCGAGGAAATACGCGCCAAGACGGTGGCCGGGCGCACCCTGGCGCCCGAGATCAAGCCCTAGGCAACCCGGGCTTGCCGCCCGGCCCCCAGACGGTTGCTGGCGCCGCGCGCGGGTCGCGCGCGCCCCAGCGCCCAGCGTCCACCAGGTGGAAGAAGTCTTCAACCAGCTGGTTGAACAGCGCCGGCTCCTCGAGGTTGATGCCATGCCCGCTTCTGGGCAAGATCGCGAGGCCCGCGGTGGGAATGCAACGCTTCATCAGCAGCGACACTTCCAGGCAGGGCTCTTCCTCGTCGCCGGCGAGGATCAGAGTCGGCACGTCGATGCGCTTCATCTCCTCCGTCAGGTCGTAGAGCGACGGCCGCCGACCCTGGTAGCCCTGCATGGTATTCGCCGATCCCATCTGCGAGTGCTCGCTCAATTGCCGGATGTATTCGTCGAAGCCGCGCGGATCCTTGTTTTGGAGCTGGATCCGCGTCGGGCCATGGCCATAGGTCGCCGCGAAGCGCGCCATGCCCTCCTTGCGGATGAACTCCGCATTGGCCCTGGCGTCCATCTGGAACTTCGCATATTGGGCCGGATGGGCGCCATAGCCGCCGCCGGCGACGGTAAGCGACAGTGCGCGGTAGCCGTAGTGCATGCCGAAATGCAGCGTGGCAAAGGCGCCCATTGAGAGGCCCACGACATGGGCCCGCTGGATGCCCAGCCCGTCCAGCACGCAACGGATATCGTCGCGCGCCCTCGCCTGCGAATAGCGCTCCACGTCCTCGGGCACGTCTGACGGCGGATAGCCGCGCGCGTTGAATGCGACGCAGCGGTAGGCACGCGAGAAGTGACGCATCTGCGGCTCCCAGCTGCGTCCGTCACCCGCGAATTCGTGCACGAACACGACCGGCGTCCCGCTGCCGGCCTCCTCGTAGTGGAGTTTCACCCCGTCGTCAGTAGTCAGCATCGTCATATTGCTAGACTAGCAAACTATGGATCTAAAACTCAAAGACAGACGTGTGCTTGTCACTGGTGCCTCGAAGGGCATCGGCCTCGCCTGCGTCGAAATCCTGGCGCAGGAGGGCTGCAGGGTGCTCGGCGCCTCGCGCAGCATCACCGGGCCGGACACGCGTGTCGCGGACCTGTCGCTGCGTGGCGTGGCCGAGGACCTGGCCGCGTGGGCGGGCGACCTGGACATTCTGGTCAACAACGCGGGCGCCATCCCCGGTGGCAACCTGCAACGCGTGGACGAGGAGACCTGGCGCCGGGCCTGGGACCTGAAGGTGTTCGGCTATCTCAACCTGACGCGGGCGGTCTACGAGAGGATGAAGGCCCGCGGCAAGGGCGTCATCATCAATATCCTCGGCAACGCAGGGGAGCGGCTCAACCCGGCCTACATTGCCGGCAGTACCGCGAACGCAGGCCTGATGGCCTTCACGAGGACGCTGGGCGGCGCTTCGCACGCGGACGGCATCCGCGTGCTGGGCATCAATCCCGGCCCGGTCGCCACCGACCGGCTCGTCAGCCTGCACAAGCAGATGGCGCAAACAAAATTCGGAGACGCCTCCCGCTACGAGGAGCTGTTCAAGGAGATGTCGTTCGGCCGGCCAGCCACCGCCGACGAGATCGCCTGGGCGGTGGCATTCCTCGCCTCCGAGCGCTCAGCCTACACCACGGGCTGTATCCTCTCGATCGATGGCGGCCTCGCCGCGCGCTGGAGCTGACGATGAAGGCAGTGCTGTGCAAGCAGTTCGGTCCCCCGGAATCCCTGGTCTACGAGGAAATGCCGTCGCCGACGGCGGGCGCCGGGGAGGTGGTGGTCCGCGTCAAGGCCGCCAGCCTGAATTTCCCCGACGTGCTCATCATCCAGAGCAAGTACCATGAAAGCGCCACGGCCAATCAGCGCCGCGCCTTCCTGCAATGCGAGAATGGGGCGCGTCATCCTACGCACCAGCGCCACGCTAACGAACAGAGTCACCAGAATGCCTGTTAGCATCAGT
>SXNB01000072.1 GCA_005777205.1 Burkholderiales bacterium
CTGTCCAGTAGGTGGCCGATCCGGACCCGTGCCGCCGCCTCCTTGACCGCCTTTTCGATTTCTTCCCTCTTTTCGCGAATCATTCGAAGTGGAAACGAAATGTTCTCGCCGACGGTCATGTGCGGGTACAACGCATAACTCTGGAACACCATCGCCACGTCCCGCTCGCCCGGCTCGGCGTTGGTCACGTCCTTGCCGCTCAGCAGGACCCGGCCCGCGGTCACGTTCTCCAGGCCCGCAAGAATGCGCAGCGTGGTGGTCTTGCCCGAACCCGAGGGCCCGAGGAGCGAGAAAAATTCGCCCGGCTTCACTTCGAGATCGATGCCGGCCAGCGCGGTGACCGCACCATGCTTCTTTACGATGCCCGACATCTGCACGCTTGCCGCCGTCACCTTCTGCCTCCGCCTTTTACTGCGCCCACGGTCAATCCTTTCACGATGTGTTTCTGTGCGATCAGGCCGAGGATGATCACCGGCGCCATGCCGGCCATGGCGGCGGCGGCAAGGCGCGCCCACTGCGTCTGCTCAAGCGATATGAAGTTGAACATCGCCACCGTCACCGGCCGGACGTTGTTGCCGCCCAGCACTACCGCGAACAGGAACTCGTTCCACGAATTGAGGAAGACGAAAATCACCGTGACCGCGATGCCGCCCTTGGCTTGCGGCAGGATCACGTGCCACAAGGCCCGCCAGCGGCCGGCACGGTCGAGCAGCGCCGCCTCTTCCATCTCGCGCGGGATTTCCTCGAAGTAGGACACCAGCAGCCAGATGGCGAACGGCAGTGCGAAGGTCAGGTACACCAGCACCAGGCCCTGGTAGGTGTCGGTCCAGCCGATTTTGCGCAGGATGAGGAAGTACGGGATCACCAGGCCCACCGGCGGCAGCATCTGCGTCGCCAGCACGTAGAACCCTGCGCCCTTCTTGAAGGGCAGGTCTAGGCGCGACAGCGCGTAGGCCGCCGGAATGGCGAAGATCATCGTCAGCAGCGTGGTGAGGCCCGAAACGATCACGCTGGAGATGAGGTTGGGCACGATACTCTGCGAGCCCTTGAACACGTCGGCGTAGTTGCGCAGCGTCGGCTCGAAGATCACCGACGGCGGGTACGCCAGCACGTCCTTCTCGGTTTTCAACGAGGTCAGCAGGCCCCACAGCACCGGGAAGGTCCAGACCAGCATCATCAGGACCGCGATGGCGAGGAGAACAAAATTTCTCGCCTTCATTTCTTGGTCCTGAAACTAAACAGCGAGAAGGCAACCGCCAGGGTAATCACCAGCAGTACCGTCGCCACCGCCGCGCCGTAACCCAGGGACAGTTCGGTGAACGACAGCCGGTACGCGTACAGGTTGAGGATTTCGGTAGCCGACCCCGGCCCGCCACCGGTGGCAGCGAAAATCGCGGCGAAGGCGGATAGCGCGGTCACCATGCGCAGGATCACCACGATCACGATCGCCGGGCGCAGCATCGGCAGCGTGATGTGCCAGAAACGCTGCCAGGCGTTGGCGCGATCCAGGCGTGCCGCCTCATAGATGTCCGGGGGCAGCGCGGCGAGGCTGGCCAGCAGCACCAGGAACACGAACGGCGTCCATTGCCAGGTGTGGATCGCAATCACCGACACCAGCGCCAATCCCGGCTCGCCCAGCCAGTTGTAGCTGCCCAGGCCCAGCGCACGGGTAATGAAGTCGAGGATGCCGAAATCCGGCGCCAGCACCAGCGACCGCCAGAACAGGCCCGCCACCACCGGCGCCAGCACGATGGGCAGGATCGCCGCGATCCGTAGCATCGCCTGGCCCCGCTTTACCTGCATCACCAGCAGCGCGAGCGACAGGCCCAGCACCACCTGCAGCACCACCGTGGTCCCGGTGTAGATCAGCGTCAGCCCGAGCGAATTCCAGAAGCGCGGGTCGTTGCCCATCTTCTGGTAGTTGTCCAGCCCGGCGAACCCGCCCAGCCAGGGCATGGACAGATCCAAACGCTGGAAGCTGGTCCACACCAGGTAGATGAGCGGCAGCGCCGTGGTGACGACGAGCAGCAGCAGCGCGGGGAGGAACAGCGCTAGCGCGAAGCGACGCTCGCCTCCCCGTATTGCTGAGGACATCTACCCCTTCAGGATCTGCGCAACGCGACCCTGCGCCTCGTCCAGCGCTTCCTTCGGCTTCTTCTGGCCCACCAGCGCCGCCTGGATCGCGGTCGCCATGGTCTCGCCCACCGCCGGCCACTGCGGCATCCGTGGCCGCCATTGCACGTCGGCGTCGTTGGCCATGGATTCGGTCGTCGCCTGCAGGTAGTTGTCGCCGTAGTCCTTCACCATCGCGGCGAACTCCGGCGACCTGAGCTGCGGCAGGCGGTTGATACCCAGGCGCTTGATGCCTTTGGACCGGAACGAGGTGCGTGCCTGCGTTTCCGCCGAGGTGGCCCAGGTGATGAAGAGCCAGGTAGCGCGCTTCGCCTTTTCCGACAGCGCCGCGTTTACCGGGAAGCCCCAGTTCCAGATCGAGGTTACGCGC
>SXNB01000073.1 GCA_005777205.1 Burkholderiales bacterium
CAGGATCGCCCACTGCAGCGGCGACTCCCCGTCATCGTTCCTCACCTTCGGGTCCGCCTTCGACTTCAGCAACAGCTCCGCGTAGAACGGGTCGCTCTGCATCGCCGCGTAGTGCAGCGGCGTCTCGCTGTTCTTCGTCCTTGCCGTCAGGCTGGCGCCTGAGTCGATCAACAGTCCGGTGAGCTCCTTGTAGCTCTTCTCGATCGCCACGTGCAGCGGTGTCTCGCCGTTCGTGTTGCGGGCGCCGAGGTTTATCTTGCCGCGCAGGACGATGCCTTCGGCGAGGAGGGGCTTGGATTCGTGGAGGGCTTCGAAGAGGCGCTCTTCGGGCGTGACGGCCTGGGCGAGGACCAGCAGGGGGATGAAGGCAATGAGCGCAAGCAGCTTGTTCATGAGGAAATTCTAGCCCCTGCGTGCCTCTGCTTTAAGCTTGAAATTTTGTAGTGACCCTCCATAATTGCACGGATGCTTCCCCGCCGACTCCGCCTCGCCCTCACAGCGCGCCTGCTGCTGCGAGTCATCGCGATGGAGTGCGGACGCCTGATCAAGGTCCGTCGGTGCGCGCTAACCGCGGCGCTGACCGGCGCGCTGCGGGTCATTGCACCTTCCAGGGTATCGCTCGATCTGCGCTCCGGGCCGCAGTCAATCGTTTTGAGTGACCGCTCTGTCAGCCGGGTGTAAGGGCCGGAGCGATCGCGCCCCGTGCCTGGCTTGGCGGCGGCGCAGTTGTAGAACCTTCCAACCCAAAGGAATCCCGCCATGCCGACAATTTACGAGAAACGAACCTACTCCATCACGGTGGGCAAGATGGCGGAGGTGGTCAATCTGTACTCGACCCTTGGCTGGCCCGCACTCGAGGCCGGAGGATTCTCGAAGAACCTGATTGGCTATTTCACTTCCGACACCGGCGAGCTGTATCAGCTAGTTCACCTCTGGCGCTTCAACAGCGACGATGATCGCCGGGCCTTCTGGAAGCACCTCCTTGCGGACAAGGACTTCATGGCCTTTGCGGGCCAGCTCCGCCCCCTGATCAGGACTCAGGCCAATCAGCTTCTTCTCGCGGCGCCCTGGGGGCCGCACCCGTAACCCAATGCCTCACCGTCTGGCCCCTCCGGTTCGTATGTAGCCGATCGATTACATTCCCTACCCGTGCACGCCTCTGGAGTCCCCCGGCGCCTCCCCCCGCTCCTTCATCCCGTAATCCCGCACCACCGAAGCCACCCTTAACCGGTAGTCCTCGAAGATCCCACCCCGCCCCGCCGCCTGCGCCCGACGATGCGACTCCAGCTTGCGCCACTGTTGAACCGCAGCCTCGTCCCGCCAGAACGACAGCGACACGAACTTCCCGGGTGTGGAAACAGAAGAAAACCGCTCGACGGAAATGAACCCGTCCATCGAAGCCAGCTCTGCCTTCAAGCCCTCGGCCATCCGGAAATAGTCATCCACCCGCCCCGCGTGGGGCAAGACCTCGAAGATCACCGCGATCATCAACATCTCCAAAAGCAAGATAATGACCTAGCCATGCCCCCGAAGATATCCCTGTCGCAATACCTGAAGCAGAAAGTCGACGCCCTCAAGCAGGAGACCTTCGCGCTCTACTACGCCGCCCGCGACCCCCGCACCCCGCTTGTGGCCAAGATCCTCGCTGGCATCGTCGTGGCCTACCTGGTTTCGCCGATAGACCTGATCCCGGACTTCATCCCGATTCTCGGCTTGCTGGACGATCTGATCCTGGTGCCGCTGGGCATCATCATTTGCCTCAGGATAATCCCGCCTCAGGTGATGGCAGAAGCGCGGATTGCAGCACAGAAGCAGATCGAAACGACGAAGAGCTGGGTGGCGGCCGCGGTGGTGATCGCGATCTGGATCGCGCTGGCGGCCTTGCTCGGGATCTGGATCATCTGATAAAGAGGAAGGTATGACCGCGATCGCGAAACTGTTTGGAACCGAACTGCCGGTCATCCAGGCCCCGATGGCGGGCTCGCAGTCGAGGGCGATGGCGATCGCGGTGTCGAACGCCGGAGGACTGGGCTCGCTTCCCTGCGCCATGCTGGCGCCGGAAGGAATCGGCCAGGAACTGGCGGCGATCCAGGCCAGGACGAAGAAGCCCTACAACGTGAACTTCTTCTGCCACGTGCCGCCGGCGCCGGACACGGTGCGTGAGGCGGCGTGGCGTGCGAAGCTCTCGCCCTACTACGAGGAGTTCGGCATCGACGCGGACAAGATCCCCGCCGGTCCGGGACGCGCGCCGTTCAGCCAGGAGGCTGCCGACGTGCTGGAGGCCTTCAAACCGGCGGTGGTGAGCTTCCACTTCGGCCTGCCGGCGAAGGAACTGCTGGCGCGGGTGCGCAGTTGGGGCTCGAAGATCGTCTCCTCGGCCACAACGGTGGAGGAAGCGCGCTGGCTGGAAGCGCAAGGGGTGGACGCGATCATCGCGCAGGGCAACGAGGCCGGCGGCCACCGCGGCGTGTTCCTGGGGGAGGACATCTCCACGCAGCCGGGCACCTTCGCCCTGCTGCCGCAGGTGGTGAAGGCGGTGAAGGTCCCGGTGATCGCCGCCGGCGGCATCGCGGACGCGAAAGGCGTGGCGGCGGCAATAGCGCTGGGCGCTTGCGCCGCGCAGATCGGGACCGCCTACCTGCTGTGCCCGGAATCCACGGCGAGCGCGGTGCACCGCGCGGGGCTGAAGGGCCCGAATGCAGCGAACACGGCCTTGACCAACCTTTTCACCGGACGGCCCGCGAGGGGCATCGTGAACCGCTTGATGGGCGAGCTGGGACCGATGAACCCAGCCGCGCCGGCGTTCCCGCTCGCCACCGCCGCGATCGCGCCGCTTCGCGCCGCGGCGGAGAGGAATGGTAGCGGCGACTTCTCGCCGCTGTGGTCCGGGCAGAACGCCACCGGCTGCCAAGAGGTCTCCGCGGCGCAGCTGACCCGGGAGCTGGCGGGGCTCGCCTAGCCAGGCGGTTTTCCGACTTTAATTCCTCTCACCAGCACCTCCGCCAGGTGCAGCGTCTCCCGCCCAGACAGGTCCTCGATCTGCTCGCGGCAGGAAAAACCGTTGGCGACCACCAGGGACGCGCGCGACAGCCCGCGCACCCTCGGCATCAGCGCGAGGTCCGCGATCTTGAGCGAAGTCTCGTAAGTCTCCGGCCGGAAGCCGAACGACCCCGCCATGCCGCAGCAGCCCATGTCGGGCGCATCCACCTGCATTCCCGCCTGCGAGAGCAACGCAAGGTCCTCGCGCATCCCGCCCAGCGCCTTTTGGTGGCAGTGGCCGTGCACCAGCGCCTGCCCCTCCACCCGCGCCGGCTCCCAGCCACGCGCCGAGAGCAGCTCGCCCAGCGACACCGCGAGCTTAGACAATTTCCGCGCCGCCGGATCGGCGGGGAGCATTTTCTTCAGCTCGTCGCGGAACACCGACAGGCAGCCGGGCTCGAGCACCACCACCGGCAGGCCGGTCTCGATTTGCGGCGCCAGCACCGCAACGATCTTCTCCAGCGACGCCTTCGCCTCGTCAAGCATGCCGAAGTCGTAGTAGGGCCGGCCGCAGCACAGCGGCTCGCGCGGCAGGTTGACGCGACAGCCGGCGGCCTCGAGCACATCGGCGGCGGCCATTGCCGTCTGCGGGCGGAAATAGTTGCTGAAGGTGTCCGGGAACAGGATCACCGGGTCGCCGCGGCGCGCGCTGCGACTGTCCTCGAAGCGCGCGCGGAAGGTGTCGGCAGCGAAGCGCGGTAGCGAGCGCTGCGGCGCGATGCCGGCGATGCGCTTGGCGATCCCCGACAGGCCCGGGGTGCCGGAGAAGAAGTTGGCCAGGCGCGAGAACTTCGCCGCGCGCGGCGCCCATTCGCCGATCCGGCCCATGACGTAGGCGTGGGGCGGCCGCGATTTCCCCTCGTAGTGGTGCGACATGAACTCGGCCTTGTAGGACGCCATGTCGGTATGCGTCGGGCAGTCTCTGCGGCAGCCCTTGCAGCCCAGGCACCAGTCCAGCGCCTCGCGCACGTCCTCGCTCTGCCACAGGTCGGTGATCACCTCGCCGCGCAGCATCTCCGAAAGCAGCCGCGCCCGGCCGCGGGTGGAATAGCGCTCCTCGCGCGTGGCGCGGTAGCTGGGGCACATGGTGCCACCCTCAGCGGAGCGGCACTTGCCCATGCCGACGCAGCGCTCGGCGGCGCGGCCGAAGCCGTCGCCGACCTCGCCCAAGAAATCCATCCGGGTCGCGATCTGCACCGTCTTGTAGCCCGGGCCCAGGCGCAGGTTCTCGTCCAGGCGGTAGACCTCGCCCGTTGCGTCAACCAGCTTGCCCGGGTTCATGCGCCCCCGCGGGTCCCAGATGCGCTTGAACTCGCGGAAGGCCTCCATCAGTTCCGGCCCGTACATCGCCGGCAGCAGCTCGGCGCGCGCCTGGCCGTCGCCGTGCTCCCCGGAAATGGAGCCGCCGAACTTCACCACCAGCTCGGTGGCGGCGAACAGGAACTTACGCCAGTGCGCGGTGCCCTGGGGCGTCCTCAGGTTGAAAGTGATGCGCGCGTGAATGCAGCCGTCGCCGAAATGGCCGTACAGCGACGTCCGATAGCCGAACTTGTCCACCAGCGCCTGGAACTCGCGCAGGTAGTCGCCCAGGCGCGACGGATCCACCGCCGCGTCCTCCCAGCCGACAATGGGGTCGGGACCCGGCGTTCCTTTCAGGTTGAGGGCGGTGGCCGAGGCGCCGGTCTCGCGGATGGTCCAGATGCGATTGGCGAGGGCCTTGTCCTCGATCAGCTTGCCCCCCAGCGCGTCCTGCAGCACCTTGGCCTTACGCACCGCCTCGCTGCGCACGTCGTCGCCGAACTCCACCATCAGCCAGGCGTTGCCCTCGGGCAGGAGCGCGATGTCTTCCAGCCGCAGTCCCCGCTCGCGCAGGCCACCGATGATGCCGGTGTCGAGGCCCTCGCATGCGATCGGCCCGGAGGCGATCACCTGAGGCACCGCATCGCCCGCGCAGTAGATATCAAGGAAGCCGACCACCAGCAGCACGCGCTCGCGCGGGCTTTTCACCAGGCGCGTGAGCGCCTGTAGCGTGATCGCGCAGGTGCCTTCCGAGCCCACCAGCGCGCGTGCCACATTGAAGCCGTTCTCCGGCAATAGCTGGTCGAGGTTGTAGCCGGAGACGCGGCGCTTGATCTTCGGAAAACGCCGGCGGATAAGGTCGGCGTAACGGTCGCGAAGGCCGCGCAGCGCGGCGTAGATTTCCCCCTGCCGCCCGCCGCGCCGGATGATCGCCTCCAGCTCGGCTTCCGGTGTGGGCCCGCACCAGAAGCGCGCGCCGTCGTAGGTCAGCACCTCCAGCGCCTCGATGTTCTCCACCGTCTTGCCCGCCATCACCGAGTGCGGGCCGCAGGAGTTGTTGCCGATCATCCCGCCCAGGGTGCAACGCGAGTGCGTCGCCGGGTCCGGCGCGAAGGTGAGGCCGTGGCGCTCGGCGGCGGCGCGCAGCGAGTCGCACACCACGCCGGGCTCCACGCGCGCGGTGCGCGAGGCCGGATCCACCTCCAGCACGCGGTCCAGGTGCCGCGAGGCGTCCATCACCACCGCCACGTTCACCGTCTGGCCGCACAGCGACGTGCCGCCGCCGCGCGCGAGAACCGGCGCGTCGTGCGCGCGGCAGGCGGCCATGGCGGCGACGAGGTCCTCCGCCGTGCGCGGCAGCACGACGCCGATGGGCACCTGGCGGTAGTTGGAGGCGTCCGACGCATAGGCGGCGAGCGCGCCAGCGTCGAAGCGAACCTCGCCCGCGATGGCGCCGCGCAGGGCGCGTTCCAGTTCGACGTGCTTCACGCAGCGAGTGTAGCGGGGTCTAGGGATTCCAGGAGCGGCGGCAGCGGGCAATCCAGCACCGCGCCCGCCAGGCGCATGAGCTCGGCTTCCGCGAGGCGGATACTGCCGTCATAGCTGACGGTCGCGAACAGGCCCTTGACCAGCACCGCCTTTTGCATCGGCGCCATTTCCTTCACCGCGGCGAGCGCGGCGCCCGCCCTGTTAAGGGTCAGTTCCGCCGCGGCCCCGGCGGGCAGATCGAGCGACATTTCCTTTGCGCCGGCGGCGATCGCCGCCCGCAGCTCGGAAATGCGGCGGCCTGCGGGCCAGCGCCGTGCATACGGGCTGCGCGACCAGGAATACCCACGGTTCAAGATCCTCACCTGCATGCTGCCAGCCACCTAAAAGGCCCCAAAATCACCCACACGACTTCCTGAAAAGCCAAATGAGTAGAGGGCGCGACCACGCGCCGCCGCGCCCGCGCCTCCCGCCTATCGCCATCCGCCCCTCCCTGCTGGGAGGGGTCAATTATGCGCGCTTGCCGGCGATCAGGTCGGCGGCTTTTTCGGCGATGGCGATCACCGCGGCGTTGGTGTTGCCCGAAACCACCGCCGGCATTACCGAGGCATCCACCACCCGCAAACCGCCGAGATCTTTCACCCGCAATTGCGAGTCCACGACCGCATCCGCCCCGGCCCCCATCTTAGCGGTGCAGGTCGGGTGGTAGATCGTGGTGCCCGTGTCGCGAAAGTAGCCGAGCCACTCGCCGTCTGACTGCACCTGCGGTCCGGGCACGTGCTCCGAGGCGATGTAGGGCTTCATCGCCGGCTGTTCCAGGATGCGGCGCAGCAGCCGCATGCCGTCGAGCATGGTGCGGCGGTCGAACTCCGTGTCCAGGTAGTTGTAGCGGATCGCCGGCGCCTCACGCGGATCAGCCGAACGAATGCGGACGTAGCCGCGCGAGGTCGGCCGCAGCTGGCAGATTGACGCGGTGAAACCGGAAAACGGGTGCAGCTTCTCGCCCATGCGGTCCAGGCTGAAGGTGAGGAAATGCGTCTGCACGTCGGGGCGCTTCAACTCGGGCCGCGTGCGCCAGAAGCCGCCGGCATAGCCGGCGCTGAACGACAGCGGGCCTTTTTTGAAAAACGCGTAGCGCAGCCCCATGCGCGCCATGCGCCACAGGCTCTGCAGATCGTCGTTGACGGTAATCGGCCTCGTACACTTCAGCACGATGCGCGCCTGGAAATGGTCCTGCAGGTGATCGCCGACATGAGGCTGATCGAGCACCACCGGGATGCCGTGCTCGCCTAGCAGCGCTGCCGGCCCAACCCCGGAAAGCTGTAGCAGTTGTGGCGTGTTGATGGCGCCCGCCGAGAGCAGGACTTCGCGTGCCGCCCGCGCCGTGCGTTTCTCACCACCGACCAGGTACTCGACGCCCACTGCCTTGCGCCCCTCGAACAGGACCCGGGAGCTGAGCGCCTCAGTGAGCACCGTGAGGTTCAGGCGCTTTTCCGCCGGACGCAGGTAGCCCACCGCGGTGGAACAGCGGCGCCCGTTCCGCGTCGTCAGCTGCTGGTAGCCGCCGCCTTCCTGCCGTTCGCCGTTGAAGTCCGGGTTGCGCGGGTGCCCGGCTTGCACCGCGGCCTCGATGAAGGCGTCGCACAGTTCGTGCGGCTCGCTCTGGTCGGACACCGATAGCGGCCCGCCTTTGCCGTGCAACGGATCGCCGCGCAACGCGGCGCCCGACTGATCCTCGGACTTCCGGAAGTAGGGCAGCAGCTCGCCGTGCGACCAACCCGGCGTTTCCCAGTCGTCGAAGTCCTCCGCCTGCCCACGGGTGTAGACCAGCCCGTTGATGGAGGAGGACCCGCCCAGCACCTTGCCGCGTGGGGTGAAGATCTTCCGGCCATTCAGGTGTGGCTCGGGCTCGGAGTAGTAGCTCCAGTTGACCGAGGGTTTCTTGAACAGCTTGCCGTAGCCCAGCGGAATGTGGATCCACGGATCCGTGTCGCGCGGCCCGGCCTCGAGCACCAGCACCCTGGAGCGGCCGTCCTCGGTAAGGCGGTTGGCGAGCACGCAACCTGCCGAGCCAGCGCCAACAATGATGTAGTCGAAGCTTGCGTCCATGGTCGCGCTCAACGGGGCGGCGTGATGTGCATGCCGCCATCGACATAGAGGGTCTCGCCCGTGACCTGGCGCGCGCCCTCGACCAGCCAGACGACGGTGTCGGCGACATCCTCGGGCGTGGCGAAGTCCTGCAGCGGCACCATCGCGGCGTATCGCGCCGCTGCCTTGTCCGAGCCTTCCTTGCCGAGCGCATTGTGCTGCCAGGGCGTGTCCACGTAGCCCGGGCAGACGGCATTGACGCGCACCTCCGGGCCGAGCACGCGCGCGAGGGAAAACGTCATCGAGTTGAGCGCCGCCTTGGAGGCCGCATACGCGATGGACGATCCGGTGCCCAGCTTCGCGGCCACCGACGAGACATTCACCACCGTGCCTTTCTGCGCCTTGAGCGCGGCGGCGCAGGCGCGCGTCATCTGGAACGGGCCCACGACATTCAGCCGGTAAATGCGCAGGAAATCGTCGGCCGAAAGACCTTCCAGGTCGCCGTGCTTGACGAACTTGGTGGTGCCGGCGTTGTTCACGAGGGCGTCGATGCGGCCCCACTTGGCCAACGCCGCCTGCGCCAGCCTGCGGCAATGCGCATCGTCGCCGACGTCGGCCTGGACCACGAGCGCGCCGGTGCATTTCGCGGCCACCGTCTTTGCCTCGGCTTCGCTTTTCGAGTAATTGACCAGCACCGACCAGCCGCGGCGCGACAACTCGATCGCGGTAGCCGCACCGATGCCGGATGCCGATCCTGTGATGATCGCGACTTTGCTCATACTCATACGGTAGCCACCGGGGTTGCGGGTGAACCTACGGCGCCCGGCAGCCGCAGCGGCGGGGCGGTGAGGAGGAAGCGGCTGCGCTGGTGAACGCGCAGCCATGCGGCGAGCGGGGTGAAGTACCACAGCTCGCCCAGGTGGATGCCGTTCTTGAACAGGCAATGCTCGTGCAGAGGCAGGGCGGCGTGCGAGGTCGCCTTCCAGGGTGTCATGGAGAACAGCTCAACCGCGTAGTTGTCGGCGGCGAGCACTGCGAGCCCCGAATCGGTCACCCACTGCAGCAGCCGGTCATCCTTGCCGTCCAGACCGGTGCAGGTGTTGTACAACAGCTCCGGCGACGGGTTCTTCTTCAGTTCCAGCAGCAATTCGGCGAAGCCGGTATGCAGGCAGACGATGTCGCCGCGCTCGACCTCGACCCGGTCGGCTTCCATCACCCGCATCAGGTCGTCGTAGCCCACCGCGTGGCGCTTGCGGCCGAAATGCGCATGCAGGTCGATCATCACGCCCCGGCCCTGTGCGCCGTGCTCGGCGAGGTTCTGGATACCAAGCGCGGCAGCGCGCGAGCCCTCGTAGCGGTTCCAGGACTCGGCCCCCGGGTTCTCCGGCGCCGGGACGATGTCCTTCCCAACGCGAAAGCCGTTGTAGAACACCGGCTCCGGTATGCCATCGCCGTCGGCGTCGAACACGCTGCCCACGTGCGCAAACGAATCCCATTGCGTCGAGTACTGCAGCGTGAGCAACACGACGTCGTCGCAAAACACGTCGGTATGCAGCGGCTCGTCCAGGCGCCCCTCGTAGGCGAAGTTCTGCCGGCCGTTGCGCGCGGTGGCGGCGAGGCGCGGCGGGTGGCGCCGCGGGTTGAGCACATTGCCGCCCGGGTAGTCGAGCGGTAGCGAGAGCACGAAGGTTAGCCCCTCCGTCACCTCGCGGATGCCCTGCAGCACCTTCTCCTTGGTGACCCAGTTCATGCGGCCACGCTGGTCGTCCGCGCCGAACTCGCCCCA
>SXNB01000074.1 GCA_005777205.1 Burkholderiales bacterium
CGACCCAGATCTACGACCTGCACCGCCTTGCGCACCATGTCTCCGGCGGGTTGATCGTCACGCTTCCCGGCCCCGACGAGGATCACAACCCCGCGACCGCGGGCCGGCTGTCGGAAGTGCTTGCCGCGCGCTCTGACATCCCCTACGAGAAGCGCATCGAAGTGGCCCGCTTCATCGAGGATCTGACCGCCAGCTACCAGGGTGGTTGGTACTCGGTCATCAGCCTGCACGGCGGCGGTTCGCCGGAGGCGATGAAAATGGAGATCTGGCGCAACTACCCGCTCGGCAACAAGGTCGACCTCGTCGAGCGGCTGCTCGAGCGCGGCATCATTACCGACGAAACCCGCAAGATCACCCGCAACCGCCAGCCCGGACGCTGCTGCGACACCGGCTGCGTCGTTCCTGCCGCGCCGCAAATGACGGCATTGCCCGGCCCGCAGACGATCGAGCCTGCCGCCATTGGCGGACGCCGCGTCGGCGTGGTCAAGTAGCGAGCAGGACGCCGGTGACGAGCCCGCGCGCCCACGCCATGGAATCGAGCCGCGTCGCGCTGCTCGTCATCGATGTCCAGGGCCGGCTCGCGCCGCGTATCATCGGCGCCGATGGGATCGAGCAGCGCTGCATCGCGCTGGTGCAAGGCGCCAAGGCCTTGCAGATTCCCGTGTTTCTGACCGAGCATTGTCCCGAGGCCCTCGGTGCCACCCTGCCGACTATTCGAGGGCTGGTCGCGGAATCGGCGATTTTCGCCAAGCGTCATTTCTCCGCGATGAACGAACCGGCGCTGCCCGAGGCCCTCAAGCGGAGCGGGCGCAACCAGGTCCTTGTCGCCGGTATGGAAGCGCATATCTGCGTCATGCAGACCATGCTCGGCCTGCTGCAGGCGAACTACCGCTGCTGGCTGGCCACGGACGCGATCGGCTCGCGCCGGCAGGAGGATCGGCAAGCCACGATCGAACGTCTGCGCGACGCAGGCGCCACGCTCGCGAGCGCCGAGATGGCGCTGTTCGAGTGGGCGAAGCACGCCGACCATCCGGCCTTTCGCACCATCCTTTCGCTCGTTAAGGCCTATTGAGGCGCTATCCATGGCAAACACCCAGAGCTCCGTCCTGCGCAGCTTCCTGTTCGCGCCGGGCAATCACCCGCGGCGCGTCGAGAAGGCGCTTTCCCTCGGTGCCGACGCAGTAATCCTCGACCTGGAGGACGCGGTGGCGGTCGCCGAGAAGGCCGCGACGCGCCAGACGATCGTCGCGGCCTTGTCCCGCCCCAGGCGCTGCAGGGGATACGTGCGCGTCAATGCGATCGGCACCCCCTGGTGCCTGCGCGACCTGATGGACGTGGTCGGGCCTGGCCTGGACGGCATCGTGCTGCCCAAGGTGGAATCGGCCGCCGATTTGCGCACCATCGACTGGCTGATCACCAACTTGGAGCGCGAGCGCGGACTGCCGCTGGGCCGGATCGACCTGATGCCGATCATAGAGACAGCGGTCGGCTTCTCGCGCCTGGACAGGATCCTCGGCGCGCGCACACTGCGGGACACCCCCGGCCCCTGGCGGGTCAGACGCATCAGCTTCGGCGCCGGCGATTTCACCAACGACGTCGGCATGACCTGGACGCCGGGCGAGGAGGAACTCTCCGAGTTGCGTGTGCGGATGATCGTCTCCTCGCGCGCCGCCGGCCTCGAGCCGCCGGTCGACACGGTGTGGATTCACCTGCAGGACCCTGCGGCACTGCGGCGCTCGGTCGAGCGCAGCCTGCGCATGGGGTTCCAGGGACGGCTGTGCATCCACCCCGATCAGGTCGCGGTGGTCAACGAAATCTTCACCCCGACGACCGAGGCGGTCGCGAGGGCGCAGCGTATCGTCAAGGCCTTCGAGGAGGCCGAAGCGGCGGGCCTTGCCGCGATACAGGTGGACGGCGTCTTCGTCGACTACCCGATCGTCTACCGGGCGCAGCGTACGCTGGCGGCAAGCGCCGCCATCGGCAAGCTGGACCCGGTCTGAGCGTTGGTTGCCCGTTATTCCGGGAGTTCCTTCACGAGCAGCCGATAGGTTAAAATGTTAGTGTTTCCCGGCCGGCATGAGAGCCGGTTGACATCACCTTCTGAGGAGGAGACACATGAGGCAATTCACGACGCGACGTCTTTCCACCAAGGCCGCTGCCGGTGCGCTGGTAGCGGCGCTTGCCGCAGGCGCCGCCCTTCCCGACCGTGATGCCTTCGCGCAGGCGATCAAGCCCGTGGTGCTGCGCTTTGCGGCGGACTTCCCGCCCGCACCGCATCCCGCCGGCATTGCGATGAACTACTTCAAGGACCGACTGCCACAGGTTATTCCGGGAAGCGAAGCGCGCCTGTATTTCGCCGGTGCCTTGTACACCATCCCGGAGGCCTTCGAGGCCATGCGTCAGGGCAACCTGGAGATGTCCTGGCTGCAGATGGGCAAGGCGGCGCCGGTCGATGCCTGGATGATGACGATGGTTGGCCCCGGAATCCTGACCACCGTCGGTGCCGTGGATCATCTTGAGACGACCAAGACCTACCAGATGCTGGTCGACCGGCTGCAGAAGAACCAGCTGATCCGGGTGTTCGGATCCGGGCACATGAGCTTCGGCATGGGCGTGGGCGGCAAGAAGCGCTACCTGACCCCCGGCGACTTCAGCGGCCGCAAGATCCGCAGCATGGGCCCGGTCGAGAATGCGTCGCTGGAAGTGTGGAAAGCGAGCCCGGTCGTGATGGCCTTCGGCGAAGTGCCGACGGCGCTGGAATCCGGCGTCATCGACGGTTTGCAGACCAGCATTGGCGGCTGGCTCGCGGTGCGCCAGCAGGCACCCTTCTACACTACGGGCGGCGCAGGCGCATTCACTAGCGACTACTACATTGTTAGCGCAAGCCGTCGCTGGTGGGACCGCCAGCCCAAGCCGACCCAGGAAGCGCTCGAGAAGGTCATCATGGAGACCATCCAGATGCAGAAGGAATTGAACTGGTGCGTCGACAAAATGACCTACGACAAGTACGGCACCAAGGACCCGTCCAAGCCGGGCGTGTACTGGATGAATCCGCAGGAGGTGTCCGCGTTCACCGGTTCCATGGGCGATGCGCCGGCGCGCTACATCAAGAGCAAGACCCCTGCCGCGGTCAGTCCGTGGGTCGACACCTTCATCAAGGAGGGACGCGAGCTGTCGCAGAAGCACCCGGTGGGGTCGTCCTGGATCGAGAAGATAGACTGCTCCAAGCACGCCTCGAAGATCGTCATCCGCTGATGGTCAACTGAGTGGAAAAAGCGTACGCGTTCTGGCGCGCGTTCCAGGACAAGATCCTGGCGCGCGTCGCCGGACTGCTGCTGGTCGGCTGCACCCTGCTCGCGCTGCTCGAGGTGGGCCGGCGCTATGCCTTGGGGGTGTCCTTCGAGTGGCAGCAGGACGCGGTCACGTTCTTCATGCTGAGCGGGATCTATCTCTATTTCAGCGTGGCGCAACGCAAGAACTCGCACCTTGCAGTCACGGTCGTGCCGGAACTGTGCGCGGTCGCGGGGCCAGGCGCGAAGCGCGCCGGGGAGTTCGTGAAGGCCGTGGCGCTGGCGTTCTCCATGGTGTTCCTCGCGCTGGTGTTCTGGTGGGGCATCCCGGAGGTGGAGGACGCCATCAAGTACGAGAGCCGCACCGAGAGCCTGGGATTCCCGATGTGGCCGTTCCTGCTCGCGCTGCTGCTGGGTTTCGGCTTCATGGCGGTGACGCAGGTGTTCCAGCTCTGGTTCTCGATCCAGAAGCTGCTCGGACGCCCGGTGCCGGAGTTCCCGGAAGACGCAGAAGAGGGCGGGCACTGAACCCATGAATCTCGTTGGCCTCGTCCTGCTGGTCCTGCTCGTGCTGTCGGTGCCGATCGGCATCGCCCTCAGCGCCGCGGCGGCCTCCTACATCATGTTCGATCCGGTGCTGGAACCGACCGTGATCTTCCGCGCCTTCTTCAGCTTCATCGGCAAGTACTCGCTGATGGCGATACCGCTGTTCATCTTCGCCGGCTTCCTGATGGAGAAGACAGGGCTGGTGTCCCAGTTGTTCCGTTTCGCCGATTCGCTGGTAGGCCACCTGCCGGGAGGCTTTGGGGTCGCCACGGTGCTCGCCTGCGTGCTGTTCGGCGCCATCTCGGGCTCCAGCGTCGCCATGGCGGCGGCGATGTCGGTGATCGCGATTCCCGAAATGCGAAAGCGAGGCTACCCCGACTGGCTCTCTGGCGGACTGGTGGCCACTGCGGGCGGCATCGCGATGCTCATCCCGCCCAGCATCATCCTGCTGGTCTATGGCATCGTCACCGAGACCTCCATCGTCGAGCTCTTTTTCGCCGGCATCATCCCGGGCTTGATGCTGGCCACCGGCAACGCCCTCAGCGTGATGGGCATCGCGATCTACCTGAAGCTGCCACGCAGCGGGAAATTCGAGGCCGCGCGCGTGTGGAAGGAATTCCTTGGCGCGGCGCCCGCGCTAGGCATGCCTGTCGTCATCCTGGGTGGCCTCTATGGCGGCCTGTTCACACCTACCGAGGCCGCTGCGGCCGCCTGCGGCTACGCCCTCCTCTACGGTGTCCTGAGCGGCCGCATGGCGTTCATCCGCCTGATCCTGCCCACTGCCGAGCGCGCGCTCAACCTGACCGCGGTGGTGGTGTTCCTGATCGGCAGCGTGGGCGTGTTCCAGTTTCTCGCCGCCAACATGTACTGGCCGCAGAAGATCGCCGAAACGGTCACCAGCTGGGGCTTGACGCCGCTCGGCTTCATCTTTGCCTACATGTTCGTGCTCATCCTCCTGGGCATGTTCGTGGACGGCGTGGCGATGGTGATCCTGACGGTGCCGGTGATCTTCCCGATCGCCATGGCGCTCAAGATAGACCCGGTGCACCTGGCGATCATGATCACGCTGAACGTGGAGATGGGGGTGGTGACGCCGCCGGTCGGCTTGAACCTGTTTGCGGTCAGCGGCACCTCAAAGATCCCGTTGCCGCAGGTGCTCAAGGGGACCATTCCGTTCTTCCTCGGCGACCTGGCAGTGCTGCTGCTGGTGATCTTCTTCCCGGCCCTCTCGACCTGGCTGCCAAGCCAGCTCGTCACCGACCACTTCAAGGGCCGTTAGCGCCGCCTGTCCGCCCTAGCCCGTCTCGTGCCCCCGCTTGGGAACGAGCACGGTGCGCTCGAAGCTCATGAATTCCGTTCCATCTGCTTTTTTTCCCACGGTGCGCACGGTCACCAGCCCCTGAGTCGGGCGCGACTTCGATTCGCGCTTGGCCAGCACTTCCGACTCGGCGTAGACGGTGTCGCCGACGAACACCGGCACGGTGAGCTTTATCTTGTCCCAGCCCAGGTTGCCGATCGCCCGGTAACTCACGTCGTCCACGCTCATCCCTACCACGATGGACAGGGTCAGGCAGCTGTTCACCAGCGGCTTGCCGAACTCGGTTCTCGCCGCATAGGCATGGTCGAAGTGCGCCGGGTGGTTGTTCATGGTGAGCAGCGTGAACCAGGTGTTGTCGGCCTCGCTGATGGTGCGGCCGGGCCGGTGCTCGTAGATGTCACCGACCACGAAGTCCTCGTAGCTGCGGCCGTGGGTCGCGCGGATCCGTGTCATGCGGGGGTCAACTCCTTCCGAGGATGTCCGCGCCGTGCTCGCCCATGGCGGGTTCGCGCAGGTCCGGTTGCGCCGGCTCGCGCGCGAAGCGCAGCGGCGTGTTGATGTGGCGGCGCCCCAGACCGTCCGTGAGCACCATGCCGCGCGCGAGCAGCTGCGGGTCGCGCAGGGCTTCTGGAAAGGTCTTCAGTTCGCCAAAGCAGACATCCAGTGTCGACAGGTAGGCTACCCAGTCGGCCAGCGACCGCTTCCTGAACGCGTCGCGCAGGAACTGTTCCACCGGTTGCTGGTGCGGGCCCGGCTTCTCGCACAGCGGAACCAGTTCCGGCCGGCCGAGCGCGCCCAGCAGGTTGCGCACGAACTTCATTTCCTGCCCGGCCAGCGCGAGGTGGCGCCCGTCGGCGGTGTCGTAGATCTGGTAGAAGGCCGCCCCGCCGGTGGTGCGCTCGTGCCGGGCCACCTGCTGTCGGTCCTCCGCGAGCGCCGGCCCCAGCAGGTTGGCCGAAGCCGAGACTATGCAGTCGTGCATGGAAATGTCGAGGTAGTCGCCCTGCCCCGTCTGCTGCCGGCGCAGGAGCGCCATCAGGATGCCCGCCAGGCCCTGCAAGGAGGCCACCATGTCGGCCGCGGGCACCGAGGGAATGGCCGGCTGGCCGTCACGGCCCTGGCTCACGCTGAGGACGCCGCTCACGCCTTCCACGCCCATGTCGTGCGACGGACGGTCGCGGTAGGGGCCGTCCTGACCGAAGGCGCTGATGGAGCAGTAGACGATGCGCGGGTTGCGCGCAGATACGGTGGCGTAGCCGATGCCCAGCCGATCCATGACGCCCGGGCGGAAGGTTTCCACGAACACGTCGGCACCGTCGCACAGGCGCAGCAAGGCGTCCTTGTCGGCGGGGGCCTTGAGGTTCAGCACCACGCTCTTCTTGCCGCGGTTGAGATTGCGGAAGTAGACCGTGCTGGGTCCGTCTGAAGGGCCCAGGTGGCGTACCGGATCGCCTTCCCCCGGTGCCTCCACCTTGATCACCTCGGCGCCATGGTCCGCCAGCGCCTTGGTGAGGTACGGGCCCGGCAGGAACACCGACAGGTCGACGACGCGGATGCCCTTGAGCTTCATGCCTTGCCGAGGAGCGCCTCGTTGTCGGCGCCGGCCGCGGACCCGGCGCGCTGCTCCAGGCGGCGGCCATCGATGCGGATCGGGTTCGCGAGCACCCTGAGCGTGCCGCGCACCGGATGCGGCACCGTGCCGATCATCCCCGTCTGCTTCGGGAACGGGCTCTCCAGCGCCTGCGCGATGTCGTTCACCGGACCGATGGGCAGGATGCCCGATAGCGTCGCCAGCCAATGCGCCGTCGGCTGGCGCCGGAATTCGCCATCCACGGCTTTGGTGAGCGCGGCCCGGTTCTCCAGTCGCGCGGCCATCGTGGCAAAGCGCGCGTCCCCGGCGAGTTCCGGCCGGCCCAGGCCGGACGCCAGCGCCTCCCAGAATGGCTGCGTCATGCAGGCCACGAATACCCAGCCGTCTGCGGTCGGAAAAGTCTGCACCGGGGTGAGCGACAGGTGCGCGCCACGGGGCTGGCGCGCGGACTCGTAGCCTTCATTGAGGTACCAGGTGGCCGAGTAGCCCAGTTGGTGCAGCGCCACGTCGTAGAGGCACACGTCCACGTCGCAGCCCTTGCCGGTCTTCTGCGCGTGCAGCAGGCAGGCGAGCAGGCCCACGGCGCCGGTGGTGCCGGTCATGTAGTCGATGATCGCGACGCCCGCGCGCGCGGGCGCGCCATCCGGCTCCCCGGTCAGGCTCATGACGCCGGCTTCGGCCTGCATGAGATAGTCGAAGCCCGGCCGCGCGGCGCGCTCGTTGTCGCGGCCGAAAGCCGAGATATGCAGGCAGACGATCTTCGGGTTGAGCCGCGACAGCGCGGCATAGTCCAGGCCCAGCTTCGCGGGCTGGTCGCCGCGCAGGTTGTTCATCACCGCGTCGGCCGAACACACCAGGCGCTCAAAGTCCGCACGCCCGCCGGCGCTCTTCAGGTCGAGCAGTACGCTGCGCTTGTTGGCATGCCAGGTCTGGTAATACAGGCTGTCGCCGGGCGCGGCGAAGTAGGGCCCGACGCGGCGCGACGGCTCGCCGTCGGGTCCGGGCTCGACCTTGATCACCTCCGCGCCCAGTTCGGCGAGCATCGCCGAGCCGTAGGGTCCGGCGCCGAAATGCTCCAGGGTCAGCACCCGGATCCCCTGCAGCGGTTTAGGCGTGGCGGCCGGGCCGCCGTTCATCCCACCGGATTTCGCTTCAGCCATTGTTTCGAAATGATGATGCGCTGCATCTCGTTGGTGCCCTCGCCGATGCAGGTCAGCGGGGCGTCGCGATAGAGACGCTCGATGTCGTATTCCTTGGAATAGCCGTAGGCGC
>SXNB01000075.1 GCA_005777205.1 Burkholderiales bacterium
CTGAACGAGGTGTTCGTGCCGCTGCTCGTCAAGCAATTTCCGGAGATCACCGACTTCTACCTGCCGCCCGAGGGCTGCTCGTATCGCCTCGCGGTGGTCAGCATGAGGAAGCAGTATCCGGCAGAAGGATTTTGGCCAGGAAGCGCAATGCATCCTGACCATGCCGCTGCTGGAGGGCACCGATGGCGTGGAGAAGATGTCCAAGTCGCTCGGCAACTATATCGGCATCGCGGAGGCGCCGCAGGAGATCTTCGGCAAGCTGATGCGCGTGTCGGATGAGCTGATGTGGCGCTACCTGGAACTGCTGTCCTTCGAGCCGATGGCGCGTATCAACGAGAAGAAAAGGGAGGTGGCTGGCGGCGCCAACCCGCGCGAGGTCAAGTTCGCCTTCGCCCTGGAGATCGTGGAGCGTTTCCATGGCCGCGCTGCCGCTGTGCGGGCAGGAGAGGAATTCAATTCGCGGTTCCGCGACGGCGCGCTGCCCTCGGAGATGCCCGAGGTGACGCTGAGCGCGCCACCCGGCGGCATGCCGATCGCGCAGCTGCTGCGGCAGGCGGAACTGGCGCCGAGCGCGACCGAGGCGAACCGGCTGATCGAGCAGGGTGGCGTGCGCGTGGACGGCGAGCGTGTTGCCGAGCGCACGCTGGTGCTGGCGAAGGGCGCCGCCTACGTGGTGCAGGTCGGTAAGCGCAAGGTGGCGCGGGTAACACTGTCGTGAGCAACGCGATGTACGAGGTCTATGCCATCAAGTACGCGCATCACGCGCGCCGCGCCGCGGAGAATTTCCTCGGCGGGCTGCCGCACGACGAGCACGACGGTCCGATGCCGCTCGACTACTTCGTCTGGCTGATACGCGGGGCGGGACGAGACATCGTGGTCGACACTGGTTTTTCCGCGGCGATGGCTGCCAAGCGCCAGCGCGACCATATCCGCTGCCCCGGCGACGGCCTGAGGCTGCTCGGATGCGAACCCGCGAGTGTGCGCGACGTCGTCGTCACCCACCTGCACTACGACCACATCGGCAACTTCGAGCTGTTCCCGGCGGCGGATTTCCATCTCCAGGACCACGAGATGCGCTATGCCACCGGACGCCACATGGGCGAGCCGGTGTTCCGCGGCGCCTACGAGCTCGAGGATGTGGTCGGCATGGTGCGCCGGGTCTACGCAGGACGCGTCCGTTTCCATGACGGCGACGCGGAGATCGCGCCCGGGGTCTCGCTGCACCTGATCGGCGGCCACACCATGGGCCTGCAGGTGGTGCGGGTGGCGACGCGGCGCGGCTGGGTGGTGCTGGCCTCGGACGCCTCGCACTTCTACGCCAACATGGAGCAGGTGCGGCCGTTCCCGATCGTCTACAACGTGGGCGACATGGTCGAGGGCTACCGCAGGCTGCGCGCGCTGGCGGATGCGCCCGAACACATCATTCCGGGCCATGACCCGCTGGTGATGCAGCGCTATCCGGCGCCGTCGACAGCGCTCGAAGGCATCGTCGTCCGACTGGACTAAAAACAGTAAAAACAGGGACGCACCACGATTTCCGCCAGGAAATCGTGGTGCGTCCCTTATTTCGAGATACGGACGGTCGCGTCCTTGCGCTGCCAGAGTTCGGGCAGCAGCTCGCAGCCCAGGCCTGGGCCTTCCGGTGCGGCGATCATCCCCTGCACGGGTTGCGGCACGCGCGTCACCAGCTCGTTGTACCAGCCGGTGTAGAAGGCGCGCACCGATTCCTGCACCAGCGCGTTCGGGCACCAGGTCGAGAAGTGGCAGGAGGCCATGTACACCACCGGGCCGACGCAGTCATGCGGCGCCACCGGCAGCTGCCAGGCGTCGGCCAGCGCCGCGATGCGCCGCGCCTCCGAGATGCCACCGCACCAGGCGAGGTCGAACATCACGATGCCCGCGACGCCGGTCTGCAGGTAGTCCTTGAAACTCCAGCGTCCGGCGAGAATTTCCGAGCCGCAGATCGGCGCCTTCGAGTGCGCGGCGTATTGCTTCAGCAGGTCCAGCGAATCCATCCGGATCGGGTCTTCGTGCCAGTAGGTGTCGAATTCGGCCAGCGCGCGCGCGATGCGCTGCGCCGCCGGCAGGCGCCACAGCGAATGGAACTCCACCATGATGTCCATGCGGTTGCCCACCGACTTGCGGATCTTCCGGAACGGCTCCAGCGCGCGCTCCAGGTCCGGCCCGGAAATGTGCCAGCCGTCGCTCGCCTCGGCGGCGGTGTCGAAGGGCCAGATTTTCATGGCTGTGATGCCCTGCTCGAGCAGCGACTGCGCGACCTCGTCGGCCCGGTTGAGGAACCCTTCCAGATCCTCGTAGGGCCCCTCGGCCTTGCCCTCGGCCAGGCCCCAGTTGGCCGAGGTCTGCTGCCGGGCGTCGCGGATGTAGCGGTACCCGGCGCAGGTGTTGTAGGTGCGGATCGCCGGCCGGCTGGCGCCACCCAGCACCTGGTACAGGGGCATGCCGCAGGTCTTGCCAAACAGGTCCCAGAGCGCGATGTCCACCGCCGAGATCGCCCGGGTTTCGACACCCGAGCTCCGGTAGCCGAGGTAGCCCTGCAGGCTGCGGCCCAGGGTCTCGACCTGGAGCGGGTCCCGGCCCAGCAACCGGGGGGCGATGTACTCGTGCAGGTAGGTCTCGATGGAACCGGCGGCGAGGTTGCTCTCGCCCAGCCCGACCAGGCCCTGGTCGGTGTGCAGGCGTACCCAGACCAGGTTGGGGAATTCCCCTATGCGCAGGGTTTCCAGGCGCTCGATCTTCATGCGCGTCATTGTCGCGCATGGGCGCTTCGTTGACACCGCTGGGCAAGGCTCCTACCATCGAGCCTTCTTTAGGGAGACCTCCAATGCGAATCAGCCTCAAACCCATCGTCGCGCTCGCGGCCGCCGCCTTTGCGGCGCAAGCGCTGGCGCAGGCGCCTGCTCCGGCGGCAGGCGTCAAACAGCTCAAGATGCAATCCACCTGGCCCGCGAGCCTGACGCTGCAGGACAACTTCCGCTTCTTCGCTGATCGCGTGGACAAGCTCACCAGCGGCCAGGTGAAGATCGAGGCCCTGGCGGCGGGCCAGGTCGTGCCGCCATTTGAGATCCTGGACGCCACGCAC
>SXNB01000076.1 GCA_005777205.1 Burkholderiales bacterium
GGCAAGATACTCAACGTCGAGAAAGCTCGGTTCGACAAGATGCTGTCATCGCAGGAAGTCGTGACTTTGATCACCGCGCTTGGCACCGGTATCGGTACCGGCCTTGGCAAGGACGACTACAACCCGGCCAATCTCAGATACCACCGCATCATCATCATGACTGACGCGGACGTGGACGGATCTCATATCCGCACTCTGCTGCTCACCTTCTTTTACCGCCAGATGCCGGAGCTGGTGGAACGTGGCCACATCTACATCGCGCAGCCGCCGTTGTACCGCGCCAAGCAGGGCAAGGACGAGCGCTACCTCAAGGACGAGCACGAATTGAACGAGTTCATGCTGCGCCAGGCGCTGGTGGACGCGGCGCTGCACCCGGCGGCGCGGCGAGACCCGATCACCGGCGACACGCTGGCGGAGCTGGCCAAGTCCTACCTGCTGTCGGAGGCGGTGATCGACCGCGTTTCGCGATGGGTCGACCGCGAGGTGCTGAACGCCCTGTTGCGCGGGGTGCGCGTGGACCTCGCGCGCAGCGACGCCGCGAAGGCATCGGCCGAGGCCCTGGCCGACGCGCTGGCCGGCACCGGCATCAAGGTTGGCGCGTATTTCGACACCAAGACCGAGCGCTACCAGATTCGCATCGAGCGTACCCGGCACGGGAACGTGCGTTTCACGGTGATCGATGCCGAGTTCGTCCAGTCCGGCGACTACGCGCAGATCCGCCAGACCGCAGAAATGCTGCGCGGCCTGGTGGGGGTCGGGGCGCACGTGCGTCGCGGCGAGAAGCAGCAGGCGGTGAAGGATTTCGGCGAGGCCATGCGCTGGCTGCTGGCTGAGGTGCAGAAGTCGATGAGCCTGCAGCGCTACACGGGACTGGGCGAGATGAACCCGGGGCAATTGTGGGAGACCACCATGGATCCGGGTGTACGGCGGCTGCTCAGGGTACAGATTGACGACGGCATCGCCGCCGACGAGATCTTCACCAAACTGATGGGCGACGAGGTGGAGCCGCGCCGCGCGTTCATCGAGTCGAACGCGCTCGGCGTGCGCAACCTCGACGTCTAGGACGAAGCCGGGTTAGGCCGCCTGGCGTTTCCTTGCCGTGGCGCGCGCTGCGGGCTTCGCCTTCGCGGCCTTGGCCGGCGCCTTAGCCGGCTTTTCGGCCCGCGCCATGAACTCGAAACCCACCTTGCCGCCTGGGGTCTTCACCAAGAAGGCCTTGAACTTTCGTCCCTTGCGCGAGACAAAGTTGACCAGCAGGTCGGTGCGCCCGGTGGCGAGGAGCCTTTGCATCTGCTCGCGTTCCACCGACTGCTGCAGGATCATGCGGCCGCTGCGGAAGTCGCAGCTGCGCTCCGGGCCGACCGATTTCTCGCAGACGTACGACACGCTGTGCTCGAACACGCGCGAGCTGCATTTCGGGCAGGCGCCGAGCGCTTCCTGGCCGCTGAAATCAGGCGCTTCCGCGCCCTCGCCATCCAGCGGCTGGCCGAAGTCGAACTCGATGCGGTTCTCCGCGCTGAGCTTGAGGCCCGCCGAGAACGGCCGGCCCTGCTTGCTGCGAAAGCCGTTCAGAGGGCCGATGAACCGGTTGGTCACCAGTTCGGCGACCTCCTCGGGCGACCATTCGCGGCCGAGCAGCACCGGCCAGATGTAGAAATCGCATGTCTGGCACTGAAACTTGCGGTAGGTCTCCTGGATCACGCCGCCGCATTTCGGGCAGGGCGCGGCCACCGTGGCGAAGGCTTCTTCGGGGATGGTGCCGTTGCGGACGCGCTCGACCAGGTCGCGTGTCACCTGCTCGATGTGTTCCATGAACTTCGTGCGTGGCAGCTTGGCCTGCTCCATCTGCTTGAGCTTGGACTCCCAGTCGCCCGTGAGCTGCGGCGAGGTGATCTCGTCGACGCCGAAGTGGCGCAGCGCAAAGAACAGGCGGAAAGCCTTCCAGGTGGGTTTCAGCTCGCGGCCAGTGCGCTCGAGGTACTTCTCGTTGATCAGGCCCTCGATCACCGCGGCGCGCGTCGCAGGCGTGCCCAGGCCTTTGGCGCCCATGGCCTCTCGCAGCTCGTCGTCCTCGAGCAGCTTGCCCGCGCCTTCCATCGCCGAGAGCAGCGTGGCCTCGTTGTAGCGCGCCGGCGGGCGCGTCTGGTTGGCCACCGCATTTACGTCGAGCGTCTTCACCTTCTCGCCCTGCTCGATGGCGGGCAAGGTGACGGTTTCGTCCTGCAGGCTCTTGCCGTATACCGCGAGCCAGCCGGCGCTCTGCATCACCCGGCCATCGGTCCTGAACGGCTCTTCGCCGATGCGGGTGATGCGCGTGGTCTGGAGGAACTCCGCGGAGGGGAAGAACACCGCCAGGAACCGCCGCACCACTAGGTCGTAGAGCTTTTGCTCGGGCTCGGACAGGTTGCCCGGCACCTGCAGCGTCGGGATGATCGCGAAGTGGTCAGAGATCTTGCTGTTGTCGAAAATCCGTCGGTTGGGCTTCACCCAGCCGCCCTTCAGCACCTGCTTGGCGAAGGGCGCGTACGCCTTGGCTAGGGCCAGCGCGTCCATGGTCTTCTTCACGGTCGCGATGTAGTCCTCGGGCAGCGCGCGAGCGTCCGTTCGCGGATAGGTCAGGACCTTGTGGCGCTCGTACAGGGATTGGGCGAGCGACAGCGTGCCCTTGGCCGAGAAGCCGAAGCGGCCGTTGGCCTCCCGCTGCAGGCTGGTCAGGTCATACAAGAGCGGCGAGGCCTGGGTCGAGGGCTTAGTCTCTTCGGTGACGATCCCGGTCTTTCCGGAGCAGGCTGCCGAAATCGCTGCGGCGCGCTTCTCGTCCCAGACACGCTCGGCCTTACGCTCGCCGTCGTCGTCCTTCTTGAATGTTGCGTCGAACCAGCGGCCCGTGTATTCGCCGGCCTTGGCACCGAAGCGAGCGTGCACTTCCCAGTAATCCCGGGCCTTGAAAGCCCGGATTCGCTCTTCCCGCTCGAGCAGGATGGCGAGCGTTGGCGTTTGCACCCGGCCGACGGTGGTCAGGTAGAAGCCGCCCTCCCTGGAATTGAAGGCGGTCATGGCGCGGGTGCCGTTGATCCCGATCAGCCAGTCGGCCTCCGAGCGCGATTTCGCGGCGTCGGCCAGTGGCAGCATGGCGTGGTCTGCGCGCAATGCTGCGAAGCCTTCGCGGATCGCGCCCTGAGTCATGGATTGCAACCAGAGGCGCTCGATCGGCTTCTTCGTCTTCGAGTATTGGGCGATGTAGCGAAAGATGAGCTCACCCTCGCGGCCGGCGTCGCAGGCATTGATCAGGCCGGTGACGTCCTTCCTCTTAATCAGCTTGAGCAGCACGTTCAGGCGCGGTTCGTTCTTCTCGATCGGCGCCAGGTCGAAATGCGGCGGCACCACCGGCAGCCGCGCGAAGGACCACTTGCCCTTCTTGACATCGTGCTCCTCGGGGAGCGCCAGCTGCAGCAGGTGGCCAACCGCGGAGGACAGCACGTACTCGTCGCTCTCGAAGTAATCGCCCTTGCGTGTGAAGCCGCCCAGCGCGCGCGCGACGTCGGCGGCAACGGAGGGTTTCTCGGCGATGATGAGCTTCTTCGACATGGGCTTACCCGAAAAGGGGGCAGAGGATACCTGCAAAGAGAGCGGCCTTACAACCTCGGCTGCCGTGGCACCTTGTTTTCAGTGCAATTTCTGGTAAAGCCCACCCGGCAATGCCGCAACGCGACCGGCCAGTTCCAGGGTCAGCAGTTCGGCGCTGACTTGCGCCGGAGCCCTCCCAGACCGTGCGCACAGCGAGTCCACGTCGACCGGATCCGCACCCATCTGAGACAGCAGCGGATGCGCGCCATCGGAATCCGCCGTCGAGGGCAACGTGCCCGTTTGCAACCGATACCCTGGCAGTTCCGCGAGAACGTCTGCGGCCGATTCGACCAGCTTGGCGCCTGACTTGATGAGCGCGTGGCAGCCCTTGCTGAGCGGCGAGTGGATCGAACCCGGCAGCGCGAACACGTCGCGGCCCTGGTCGGCGGCGGCGCGGGCGGTGATAAGTGAACCCGAGGCGAGCGCCGCCTCGATCACCAGGCAGCCCCGCGCCAGGCCGCTGATCAGCCGGTTGCGGCGGGGGAAGTGATGCGGCAGCGCGCGCGTGCCGAGGGGGAACTCGGACAGCAGCAGGCCGTCGCGCTCGATGTCCGCGGCGAGGGCCGCGTTCGACTGCGGGTAGACGCGATCGACGCCGGTACCCATTACTGCGACAGTCGAGCCGCCTCCGGCGAGCCCGCCGCGATGCGCGGCGGCGTCCACGCCCTGCGCCAGGCCTGAGACGATGGTGATACCAGCCGCGCTGAAGGCGCGGGAGAAGTTCTCCGCGTCGCGCAGGCCCTGTGGCGTGGCGTTGCGGCTGCCGACAACGGCGAGCGACGGCTGCGCCAGCAACTCGACGCGGCCGCGGCAGTACAGCACCGCTGGCGGGTCGGGAATCTCCAGCAGCAGCCTGGGATACTCCGCGTCGGCGAGCGTGACCAGCGCGCGACCCGGCTGCGCGAGCCAATCTAGCGCGCCGGCGACGGCGCTTGACACCAGTTCGGAATCCATCGCGCGGGAGACCTCAGGCGGGAGCGCTTCCCGATGACCCAGCACCTGCGCCGGGAGCCCGAAGCGTCCCATCAGCGCGCGCAACGCGGCCGGGCCCAGGCCCGGCACGAGGGTGAGGCGAAGCCAGCCCTCGAGATCAAGGTCGCGCGCCATGGTCGCCGCTAGAAGGGGGCTAAAGGCAAACCCGGGTTCACCTGATCCTAGGGGTTCTGCACCACGTCGAGCGGATTGACCGGCCGTGCGACGTCCATCACTAGGGCATAGGACACACGCTCGAAGACGCGGAAGACGAACCCCAAGCCATAGCGCTCGTCCGGCAGCTTGACTGGCGCCGCGCCGTGCACCTTGGTGGACGCATCGGGCACGGTCGCGCCCAGTCGATGCAGCGCGAGCGCATGGCCGAGCCCCAGGCCCTGCGCCTTGCCGGCGGCGACCAGCCGGTCGCCCGCGCTGACTTCCTGCGTCGAGGAAGTCAACTCGATGGTCGCTTGATCTCCCACGACCACCGTCTTGGCGGTGCCGAGGTAGATCGCCTCGTAGCCCAGCATGCTCTTGCTCTCGGGATCGACCAGGGCCTCGACTACCAGCGGGCGGCTGAGGAATGGCTCGATTACCGCCGGCGGGATGCTGGGGATCGCGGTCTTGGAAGTGGATTCTGCGCGCCCCCGCGGGCTGAGCTGCACGGTGTTGCCGATCACGTTGCCCGGATAGATCCGGTGCGGATTCTTGATATCGTCCTTGTTCACGTTCCACAGCTCGTTCCAGCGCCACGGCGAATCGGTGTAGCGCCCTGCGATGGACCACAGCGTGTCCCCCGGCACCACCATATAGCGGTCCGGCGCGTCGGGCTTGAGCGTTAGCGGGGACTTCGACGCCTGCGCGAAGACCCCCTGCCAGCCTCCCAGGCCGAGGACAAAAACCAGTGTTGTGATATACTTACGTCTTAGATCAGACATGTGGCCCCCGACCAGTGGCTGCCGCTTTCTCTACTGGACTGTAGCATGTAGCACAAAGCCATTAGTGCTTACATTCCGCATGAGATGCTGCACATAATCAATTCAATCTGCAAGCTTTTCCCGGATTTATGGCGATACTGAACATCCTGCGTTACCCGGACGCCCGCCTGCACAAGGTTGCTGAGCCGGTCAAAGTATTCGACGAGTCGCTTAAGCGCCTCGTGGCCGACATGGCGGAGACCATGTACGCAGCCCCCGGCATTGGCCTTGCGGCTAGCCAGGTGGACGTGCACAAGCAGGTCATCGTCGTGGATGTTTCCGAGCGCCGGGATTCGCTGGTGGTGCTGGTCAACCCCGAGATCATCGAGGCGACCGGCGTTTCCGACATCGAGGAAGGCTGCCTGTCGGTGCCCGGCATCTACGACACCATCGAGCGCGCCGAGCGCATCAAGGTGCGCGCGTTCGACCAGAACGGCAACGCGTTCATGCTGCAGGCCCAGGGCCTGCTTTCGGTCTGCATCCAGCACGAAATGGATCACCTCAGGGGCAAGGTGTTCGTCGAGCACCTGTCGCAACTAAAGCAGCAACGCATCCGCGCGCGCATCGCCAAGCAGCTCCGCAAGAGCGCCTGAGCGCCGCCGCCGCGGGCCGCGCCCCCCGCCCGGAACCGCATGCGCTTGGTCTTCGCAGGCACTCCTGCCTTTGCCGAGCACGCCCTGGCGGCTGTGCTGGACGCGGGCCATGACGTCGTGCTGGTCCTCACGCAACCGGATCGCCCCGCCGGACGCGGCATGCGTTCGGCCGCCAGCCCGGTCAAGCAGCTCGCCCTGGCGCGCGGCCTTGCGCTGCACCAGCCTGCAACACTGAAGGATCCCGCCGCCGCGGGTCCGATCCAAGCTGCGCAGCCCGATGCCCTCGTGGTCGCCGCCTATGGCTTGCTGCTGCCGCAGGCCGTGCTCGACATCGCCCCCTTGGGCGCGATCAACATTCACGCTTCCCTGCTGCCGCGCGGGCGCGGCGCGGCGCCGAGCCAGCACGCGCTGCTGGCGGGGGATGCCGAAACCGGCGTCGCGATCATGAAGATGGAGGCCGGGCTGGACACCGGGCCGGTGATGCTGGAGCGCAGGATACCCATCGCAGCCGATGACGACACGCAGTCCCTTCACGACAAGCTGGCCGCGCTGGGCGCCGCGGCCGTCGTCGAAGCGCTGGCGATGATTGCCGCGGGCCGCGCCCTTTGGCGGCCGCAGGCGCCGGACGGAGTGAGCTACGCGCGCAAGATCGACAAGAGCGAGGCCGCCATCGACTGGTTCCGTTCGTGCGCGGAACTGGAGCGCAAGTTGCGCGCCTTCCGGCCGGCGCCGGGCGCGCAATCCACGCTGCGCGGCGAGGTCGTGAAACTCTGGCGCGCGCGCTGCATCGGGCGCGCCGGCGCGCCGGGCGAAGTGTTGTCCACCGGCGCCCACGGGATCGTCGTTGCCTGCGGAGAAGGCGCGCTGGAGATCCTGGAACTGCAGCGCGCCGGGGGCAAGCGCCTGGCGGCGGCGGCATTCCTGCGCGGTTTTCCGGTCGCTGCCGGGGAGCGCCTTGGCACCGCTCGCTGAAGCGCTCGCCGCGGCGGCGCGGCGCGTGGCGCAGGTGGCCGTCGGTCGCCGCCTCGAGAGCGGCCTCGAGGGCGCGGAGGATGCGACAGTGGCCGACGACGATGCGCGCACTTTTCGCGCCGCCACCGCCGATCTTTGCTACGCCACCCTGCGCCGCTACGGCCGCTCGCAGGCGATCGTCGCCGCGCTGTCGCACCGCGGGCAGTCGGCCGATCCCCTGGTCGAGGCTCTGCTCTGGTGTGCGCTGAGCGCGCTCGAATCGAAGCGATACGCCGACTACACCGTGCTGGACCAGGCCGGGCGCGCCTGCGAATTGCTGGGGCTGGCGCGCGCCAAGGGCTACGTCAATGCCTTGCTGCGCGCGTTCCAGCGCGCAGGTGCGGCTATGGCGGCGCGGCTGCAGGCCGATCAACAGGCGCGCTGGCAGCATCCGTTGTGGTGGGTCGAGGGCATCCGTGCCGAGTACCCGCAGGACTGGCAGTCGATCCTCGCCGCCGGCAACGCCCATCCGCCGATGTGCCTGCGCGTCAACGCTCGGCGCATCGGCACAGAGGCCTACCAGGAACGGCTCGCCAGCGAGGGCATCAAGGCCGAACGCGTTGGCCCGAGCGCGCTGTTGCTTGCCAAGCCCACCCCCGCCGCCCGGCTCCCGGGCTATGCCGAAGGACTGGTATCGGTCCAGGATGCGGGGGCGCAGCGCGCGGCGCGCAGCCTGGATCTGAAGCCCGGGCAGCGCGTGCTGGACGCCTGCGCAGCGCCGGGGGGCAAGACCGCGCACATCCTGGAGTCCACAGACGTGGCGCTGACTGCGCTTGATTCCAACCCGGACCGCTGTCAGGACGTGGTGCGCCTGCTCGATCGCCTCGGCCTCGCCGCCGAGGTCCGTGCCGCCGATTGCACCGAAACTGGATCCTGGTGGGACGGTGCGCCGTTCGATCGCATCCTGGCGGATGTGCCCTGCTCGGCCTCGGGCATTGTGAGGCGCCATCCGGACATCAAGTGGTTGCGCCGGCCCGCCGACACCGCCGCCTTCGCCGCGCGCCAGGCGCGGATCCTGGATGCGCTTTGGCGGGTGCTCGCCCCGGGTGGTAAATTGCTGTATGTCACCTGTTCGGTGTTCGGCATGGAGAACGGCGCAGTGGTGGATGCGTTCGTCTCGCGCGCGGCCGGCGCACGCCGCCTGCCGACGGCCGACGGCGGCGCCGCGCAGTTGCTGCCCGGCGCTGCGCACGACGGATTCCACTACGCGCTGCTAGAGAAGCCGGCCTGACGCTGAGCGCGATGCCGGGCGCCGTCCTCTCCAAGATTCTGCTGGTGCTCGCGCTGTGCGCGGCGGCGATGTTTGCACGCGCCGACGAGATCGAGGTACGTGAAGCGCGCCTTGCGCCTGCCGAGGAGGGGCTGGCGCTGAGCGCCGACTTCGCCTTCGATTTCAATTCGCGCCTGGCCGAGGCGGTAGCCAACGGAATACCGCTTTATTTTGCGGTCGAGTTCGAACTCAAGCGCACGCGCTGGTGGTGGTTCGACGACAAGGCGTCGGTCAAGCGCATGCAGCTGCGCCTGTCCTACCACGCGCTGTCGCGTCAATACCGCCTGTCTACCGGCCTGCTGCAGCAAAGCTTCTCCACCCTGGCGGAAGTGCTCTCGGTGCTGCGCAGGGTACGAAACTGGACGGTGGTGGACCGCACAGCATTGCTCTCCGAGGGCAACTACGAGGCGGCGGTGCGAATGCGGCTGGATGTCAACCTCCTGCCCAAGCCGTTCCAGTTGAGCGCCATCACCAGCCGCGAGCTGACTTTGGAATCGCCTTGGAAGCGCTTTGCCTACCAGGTGGTGACGGCGGAACCGCGCGAGGCGAAGGACGCGAAGGACGGCAGGGAGGCAGAGTCGCGATGAAGCTGCTGCTGCTCATCGGCGCGGCGCTGGCCGGGGTGCTCATTTTCCTGCTCGCCACCGCGAGCGGAAACACCACGCTGTTCGCCCAGCACTATCCAATGCTGCTCGGGCTCAACGCCGCGCTCGCGGCGTTGCTCGCGGCGCTGGCGGCCTGGCAGCTCGCGGCGCTCTGGCGCAAGGTGCGCAGACGCGTGTTCGGCTCGCGCCTGACGCTGCGCCTGATGGTGATGCTGGCGGTGATGGCGCTGGTACCCGGCGCGCTGGTGTATGCGGTGTCGGTGCAATTTCTCTCCAAGAGCATCGAGTCCTGGTTCGACGTCAAGGTGGATGCGGCGCTGGAGGGCGGCATCAGCCTGGGGCAGTCGGCGCTCGACCAGATGCTGGGTGAGATGCAGGTGAAAGCGCGCGCGATGGCGCTAGAGTTGGCCGAGCAGCCGCAGGCGCTACAGGGGCTGGTACTTAATCGTCTGCGCGAGCAGGCCGGGGCGCAGGACGCGGTGCTGGTGTCCTCCGGCAGCCGCCTGATCGCCAGCGCGAGCGCGGACGTGTCCAAGTTTGTGCCCGAGCTGCCCTCGGCGCAGAACCTGCGCCAGGCGCGGATCGGCCGCGGCTTCGGCGCGGTGGACGCGCCCGCCGGCAAGCCGCTGGCGCTGCGCGTGGTGGTGCCGCTGGCCAGTTTTGCGCTCGCCGAGGAAGCGCGCTACCTGCAGTTGCGCCAGACGGTGCCCGAGCAGTTCGCGCGCAGCGCCGAGGCGGTGGAGGCGGCCTACCGCGACTACCGCGAGCTCGCGCTGTCGCGCCAGGGCCTGCAGCGGATCTACATCGTCACCCTGACCCTTGCCCTGTCCATGGCGCTGCTGGTGTCGATTGCGCTTGCGGTGCTGCTGGCCGACCGGCTGTCGCAGCCCCTGGCGAGCCTCGCCCTGGCGACGCAGGCGGTGGCGCGCGGCGATTTCAGCCGCCGCACGGAGGTGACCAGCCGCGACGAGCTGGGCGTGCTCACCGAGTCCTTTAACGCCATGACGCGACAGCTGGACGAGGCGCGTAGCGTACTGGAAGCCAATCGCGACGCGCTCGAAACCGCGCGCGCGCGCCTCGAGAACATCCTCTCCAACCTGTCCACCGGGGTGCTGGTGTTCGACGGCGCGCTGCGATTGACCATCGCCAACCACGGCGCGCACGCGATCCTAGGCGTGGAACTCGCTGCCTGCGCGGGCCGCCCGCTCGCCGAGTGGCCGCCCGCGCTCGCTTCCTTCGCCGCGCCGGTGGGCGGGCAGTTCGCAGCCGAGCAGGACCGCGAGGAACGCGTGTGGCAGCTCGAACTTGAGCTCAAAGGCACCGGCAAGACACTGCTCGCGCGTGGCGCGGCCCTGCCCAAGGCGTCCGAGGGTGGCTACGTGCTGGTATTCGACGACATCTCCCAACTGCTGCAGGCCCAGCGCGCCACCGCTTGGGCCGAAGTGGCGCGTCGCCTCGCGCACGAGATCAAGAATCCGCTCACCCCGATTCAGCTCTCGGCCGAACGGCTGGAGATGAAGCTTGCGGACAAGCTCTCCGGTGTCGACGCGGACGTGCTCCGGCGCGGCATTCACACCATCGTCAACCAGGTCGCGGCGTTGAAGAGCATGGTGGACAACTTCCGCGACTATGCGCGGCTTCCAGCCCCAGCGCTGGCGCAGCTAGATTTGAACGCGTTGGTGGCCGAGGTGCTTTCCCTGTACGAGACCTCGCCGGTGCTGATCGCACGCAGCCTCGCCCCCAGCCTGCCGCTGGTGCGCGCCGACGCCCAGCAGATGCGCCAGGTGCTCCACAACTTGGTGCAGAACGCGCAGGATGCGCTCGAGAAGCGCGACGGCGCGGCAATCGAGGTGCGAACCGAGCGTGCGGGTGATCGTGTCCGGCTCACGGTGTCCGACAATGGCGGTGGTTTCCCGGAGGCGTTGATGGCGCGTATTTTCGAACCCTATGTCACGACCAAGCCGCGCGGCACGGGCCTTGGCCTCGCGATCGTGAAGAAGATCGTGGACGAGCACCATGGCGAGGTGGCGATCGAGAACCGCCCGGCGCAGGGTGCCGCGGTGAGCGTGCTGCTGGAGGTGGCCTGACCCATGGCGCAAATCCTCGTAGTGGACGACGAAGTCGGCATCCGGGAACTGCTGTTGGAGATCCTGGCCGACGAGGGCCACGAGGTGCGACTGGCCGAGAGCGCCGCAGAGGCGCGGCGGGCGCGCGAGGCCGGACGGCCGGACCTGGTCCTGCTCGACATCTGGATGCCGGACACCGACGGCATCTCGCTGCTGAAGGAATGGTCCGCCAACGGTCAGCTGACCATGCCAGTGGTGATGATGTCCGGGCACGGCACCATCGAGACCGCGGTGGAGGCGACGCGCATCGGCGCGCTGGACTATCTGGAGAAGCCGATCGCACTGCAGCGGCTGCTGGGCACGGTCAAGCGCGCGCTGCGCAATCAGGAGGCGCAGGCGCCGCGCGCGCTGTCCCTCACAACGCTGGGGCGCGCCCCGGCCCTGGCCGAGGCGCGCAAGCGCCTGGCGCAACTTGCACTCTCCGCCGCACCGCTGCTGCTGCGCGGCGACCGCGGCATGCGCCCGGAACTGTTCGCGCGCCTCGTGGCCGCGCCCGGCGCGCCGTTCCTGGAGGGCGTCGACCTGCTCGCCGATGCATCGTCGGAAGTCCTGGCGCGAGCCACCGGCGGGGTGATGTTCCTGGGTGACCTGTCGCGGCTGGGGCGCGCCGAGCAGAAGAACCTGGAGTTCATCCTTGGTCGTGCCGACAAGCACCGGGCGCGGCTGGTGTCGTTCTCGCCGGTAGACCCGCGCACGCTCGCCGAAAAGCACGAATTCGACCCCTCGCTGTTGGCCCGGCTCTCCGAACTGGTGCTCAAGTTGCCCTCGGTGCGCGAATTCGCGGAGGACGTGCCCGACCTGGCCGCCCTCATCCTCGCCCAACTGGTGGAGGCGCGCGCCTGCCCGCCGCGCCGGCTGTCGATCGCGGCGCTGAACGGACTGCGCCACCATGCCTGGCCGGGCAACCTGGCCGAGCTGGAGAGCGTGATTCGCAACCTCGCCTTCGGCGCGCTGGAGGAGGAGATCGGTCTTGGCGATGTCGAGCGCGTGGTCGCGGCGCATGCCGGAGCGGTAGCACCACCGGAGATCGCGCTGGACCGTCCCTATCGGGAGGCGCGCGAGGCCTTCGAGCGGCTGTACTTCGAGAACCTGCTCGCGCGCGAGAACGGCAGCATGTCGCGCGTCGCGGAGCACTCCGGGCTGGAGCGCACACACCTGTACCGAAAGCTGAAGGCGCTGGGCCTGTCGGTCGGACGGCGCGAGGAGAGCTGATTTGAAGGTGCCGATCGAGCTGGTGAGCGATGCTGGCGCGCGCCGCGAAGGCTGGGCGGTGCTGGCACTGCCGGGATGCCCCTGCTGCACGGCGCGCGTCGAATTGCAGGTGTCGTTGGCGCGCCTTCTGCGCGCGCAACGGCCAGAGGGCGTGCTGGTGGTGGTTCCCGACCGGGAACATTTCCCGGCCCTGGCGCGCGCGCTGCGCGAGCGCCCGCTGGCGGACTACGTCGAGTTGATGGGCACGGAACCTGGCTAGGCTCCCGGCCATTTCGACTGCGTCGTCTGAAGCCTGCGCGCTGGGCTACCATCGGCACCACGTTGACCATCATTTGCGAGAAGCCATATGAACCCGCACCAATCTCTGCTTGCAGTCGCCGTATTCATCGCCGCAGTCGCCGGTGTCGCCCCGGCGCTTGCCCAGAGTTTCCCTGCCAAGCCGATCAAGATCATCGTCGGCTTTCCTCCCGGCGGCGGGTTGGATTTCACCACCCGCCTGCTGGCGCCGCAGCTTGCCGAGCAACTGGGCCAGCAGGTCATCGTCGAGAACAAGCCAGGCGCGGCGGGGGTCATGGCGCACGGCGACATCGCACGCGCGGCGCCCGATGGCTACACGCTGATCGTGGGCAACATCGGGCCGCTCGCGCTGGCGCCCAGCATGATGGAGCGCCGGCCCTACGAGCCGACGCGCGATTTCACCGCCATCGGCCAGGTGCTCGCGACCTATTTCGTCGCCACCGTTCCCGCCAATCACCCCGCCGGCTCGTTCAAGGAGTTCATCGGCTGGGCGAAGCAGAACGAAGGCAAGGTCAACTTCGCCTCTGGCGGCAATGGCTCGATCACCCATTTGAATGGCGAGCTGATCAACCAGGTCGCCGGCATCCGCATGACGCACGTGCCCTACAAGGGATCCGCGCCGGCGATCACGGACCTCATTGCCGGCCAGACACACCTGTTGGTCGACGTTGGCTCCATCCTCAAGCCCCAGGTGCTCGGCGGCAGGCTCAAGGCGCTGGCGGTGACCAGTCCGGTGCGGGATCTGGACCTGCCGAACGTGCCGACGGTGATCGAAATCGGATTTCCCGAGCTGCAGACTTCCGGCTGGCAAGGCCTGATTGGCCCGGCCGGAATGCCGAAGGAGGTCGTGAACAAGCTTTACGGCGCGCTCAAAGCGACGCTGGCAAAGCCGGAAATACGTGAGCGACTCGCCAAGGCCGGCACGCCCGTCATGGAGCGCGACCCGGAGGCGTTCGCCGCATTCATCAAGGCCGAGAACGAGCGCTGGCTCCCTCTCATCAAGGCCTCTGGCGCGAAAATCCAGTAGCTGAACGAGCGAAACTCCATGCGCATCAACCGCGTCAAGCAACTCTGGCGGGAAGGCAAGCCGGCGGTCGGCGGCTTCCTCGCGATACCCAGCAGCTTCTCGGCCGAGATCATGGCCCACGCCGGTCTGGACTGGCTATGCGTCGATCTGCAGCACGGCTGCATCGATTTCGTCGACGCCGTGCCAATGCTGACCGCGATTTCGACCACGGCCACGACGCCGTTCGTGCGCGTGCCTGGCAATGAGCCGTCGATGATCGGCAAGGTGCTCGACGCAGGCGCCTATGGCGTCATCGTGCCGATGGTGAGCAACCGCGCGCAAGCCCAGAGTGCCGTCGCCGCCTGCCGCTATCCGCCCGCCGGCATCCGCAGCAACGGGCCCAATCGCGCGGCGCTCTATGGCGGCGCCGACTACCAGAAGCACGCCGACCGGGAAATGGCCTGCGTGGTGATGATCGAAACCGCCGAAGGCATCGAGAAGTTGGAGGAAATCGTCTCGACACCGGGGCTGGACGCGGTCTACATCGGCCCCACCGACCTCGCCCTGGCGCTCGGCCTAGCGCCGGTGATGGACAACGAGGAGCCCGCGCATGTCGCCACGGTTACGCGAATCCTCGAGACCTGTAAGCGTCATGGTGTCGTCGCCGGCATCCATACCGCCGGTTCAAAGTTCACCCAGCGCTACCTGGACCAGGGATTCGGCATGGTGATGCTGGTGCCGGACCGCCTCGCGCTAGCGGGCTATGTGAAGACGGAAATCGGCCGGCTCAGCGGCTGGGCGCCGGGCGCGGGCGGCTGAGCCAGAGCCCTGCAGCCCGGGGAACCTATCTGCGTCGGCGTGATCCGATCGCAGAAGACACGCCCACGTCCAGGCGCCGCTTCATGAAGGCCGCGCTCGCCCTGCCGGCGGGCATGCTGGTGTCGCACCAGTCGGTCGCGCAATCGCCTTCATCGCTCGCGTTGACGCCGGAATGCCGGGACAAGGTCGAGGCGACATTGCGGCAGACCGAAGGCCCGTTCTATTCCCCGCGCGCACCACGCAAGGACTCACTCGTCCAACAGGGGGCCGGCGGTGAGCGCATCACAGTCATCGGGCTGGTATTGGCACCGGATTGCAAGCCGCTCCCCCAGGCGATGCTCGACCTATGGCATGCCGATGAAAAAGGCGAGTACGACAACTCAGGGTTCCGCTACCGCGGCCACCTGTTCGCCGACGCGCAGGGGCGCTTTCGCTTCGAGACTGTCATGCCGGGCCTCTACCCGGGCCGCACCCGCCACATTCACGTGAAGGTACAGCCGCCGGGAAAGCGATTGCTCACGACCCAACTGTACTTTGTGGGCGACCCCGGCAATGCGCGCGATGGCATCTATCGGCCCGAGTTGCAGATGAAGCGGGAAGGCGTGGCCTGGCGCTTTGACTTCGTCATTTAGACTTAGCGCCTGCGCCGCGCCCAAGCCGGCGCCACGGCAAGTCGGTGCCTAGCCTTTCTTCTTCTTCGCCTTGACGCGATCAGGGCGAGTCTTGCCGTAGCTGCCTTTATAGATCTTGCCGCGTCCCGTGCGCTTGTCGCCTTTGCCGAGGGTGGTCGGGTGCTTCCGTCAGGTTGAGACGGTGAAAATTATATCGGCCGGCTCGTAGGCGAGGTTCGGCGCAAGCCACTGTTCCGCATTTTCGACGCCCATACCCTTGCGGCGCGCGTAGTTCTCGACCTGGTCGCGGCCGAGCTTGCCCACCGCGAAATAGGCTGCGTCCGGGTGTGACAGGTAAAAACCCGATACCGCGGAGGCCGGCAGCATGGCGTAGGATTCGGTGAGCTGCATGTCCGCATTGGCTTCGGCCTGCAACAGCGCAAACAGGCTGGCCTTCTCGGTGTGGTCCGGGCAGGCCGGAGAGCCCGGGGCGGGGCGGACGCCGCGGTAGGCCTCCCGGATCAGCTCTTCGGCAGAGAACTTCTCCTCGGGCGCGTATCCCCAGAACTCCCGGCGCACCCGCTCGTGCAAGTGCTCGGCGAAGGCTTCCGCCAGCCGGTCGGCAAGTACCTTCAGCATGATGGCACTGTAGTCGTCGAGATTGCGCTCGTAGCCAGCCAGGCGATCCTCGAAGCCCCCGGCGCTGACGGCAAAGGCGCCGATCCAGTCCGGCACCCCGGAGGCCTTCGGCGCGACGAAGTCGGCCAGGCACAGGTTCGGATTGCCCTCAGGCTTGTGGTTCTGCTGGCGCAGGTTGTGCCAGACGAAGGCGGTGGTGTCACGCCTTCCATCCACATACAGTTCGATGTCGTCGCCGTTCACCTGCGCTGCCGGATAGAGGCCGAACACGCCGTTGGCGCGGATCCACTTCTCCTTCACCACGCGGTCGAGGAACTCCCGTGCCTCGCCAAACAGCTTCCTCGCCGCCTCGCCGACCACCGGGTCCTGCAGGATCTTCGGATAGGGCCCGGACAGTTCCCAGGCCTGGAAAAACGGGCCCCAGTCGATATAGGGCACCAGCTTCTCCAGCGGGTAATCGCGCAGCACCGTGAGTCCGGGCTTCGCCGGTGCCGGCGGGCGATAGACCTTCCAGTCGGTCCTGGCGCCGCGGCGGCGCGCCTCCGCGATGGGGTGCAGCGGGCCGGGCCCTTTCTTCTGGCTGTGCTGCAGGCGAACGCGGTCGTAGTCCGCGCGCACCGACTCGACGTAAGCGTTGCGATTCGCCGTCGACAGCAGATTCTGCGCTACACCGACCGAGCGCGAGGCGTCCGGCACGTACACCACCGGGCCGGAATAGTTGGGCGCGATCTTGACCGCGGTGTGGACGCGCGAGGTGGTGGCGCC
>SXNB01000077.1 GCA_005777205.1 Burkholderiales bacterium
ACCATCCGCATGCACCAGGAGCGCGAGTACCCGGGCCGGGTCTCGGGCACTGAGCTGGCCAATCCGGATTTCGCCGCCTACGCCCGCGCCTTCGGCGGGCACGGCGAGACGGTGCGGGCGACCGCGGAGTTCCAGCCGGCCTTCGAACGCGCGCTCGCCTCGGGCAAGCCCTCGGTGATCGAGCTGAAGATCGACCCGGAGGCCATTACGCCCTCGGCGACGCTGTCGGGCGTGCGCGCCGCCGCGCTGAAGCGCTAGGCGTTGGCGGCTTGGCGCCGACTTTTACTTATTGGTTAGCGCGATCCACGTCTTGTTCTCCTGGTGCTTGCGCTCCCAGGAGAGGAACTGGTAGTAGCCGCAGGACTTGCCGTAGGGATAGTCGCGGCAGGCCTCGGGGCGCACCTCGTACACCGTGCAGCGCCGCTTCTCCGCGTCGAAGAAGCCGCAGGCGCTGCCAAAATGCTCGTTTTTGCGGTGGCGCAGGCCGCGCGCCTTCTCGTCCTTGTCGTACTTGGTGAAGCGCGTCTCCGCAGTCTTGTAGTCGAGCCCGAAATGCTTCGCCAGCCCGGAAATGTCCTCGCGTGTGACCTCAATGTGGGGGTAGCTGCAGCAGTAGCCAGGGCACTTCGCGCAGTCGTATTCGTTCTTTGTGCTCATTCCGATGTGAAGCCTGTATAGGTAGTGGCCGAGAAGGCGCGGATTCTACTTAACCCTTCGGGCCCTGTCCTGCGTTTCACCTCCTGTCGTCAACAAAGGAGGTATTACCATGCATGCAGCAAGGGCATTTTTCGCCGCGCTACTTGAGGCCTGGCCGACATCACCGACTTCGACCGCAGCGAGGGACGCCAATTGCCGGTGTACTGGCATGAACGCCGTGCCTGGGTCGCCGGCAAGCCGGGCCATGAGTTCGCGCTCCGCATCCGCAAGCGCGGGCGCGAGGAGGTCCTCGTGGTGGTCTCGGTGGACGGCGTAAATGCCCTCAGCGGGGAAACCGCCAGCCCGCACCAGAGCGGCTACGGCCTGCCTCCCCGGAAGCCATTCGAGCTGAATGGCTGGCGCCGGAACCTGGGACAGACTGCGGCGTTCTACTTCACTTCGCTGCCGGATTCGTACGCCGCACGCACCGGGCGGCCGGACAACGTCGACGTGATCGGCGTCGCGTTGTGCCAGTAGAAAGCGCCGCCGCCCCCGCCGCCCGCCGAGATCGCGCCGCTGTCGCGCCAGGCGCCATCCACACCGGCTGTGTCATCGGGCGCAGGGGCTCGGGCGGAGGCGTATCCCGAATCCAGCCAGGCCGGCGCGAGCGATGATCGCACCGGAGCCCAAGCCCGAAGCGCGCGCCGCCGCAGCGGTGGGGTCCGTCGCCGGCGCCGCGAGCGCACCGCCGAATTTCGCCAACGCCACCCCGGCTACCGCATCTCCGATTCCATTGTGGAAAAGGTGGAGCGCCGCTAAGTCTTTTCGCCCGAGGTCTGCAGGAACACGGCGCAGGAATCGAGCTTGCCGTGATTCGCGCGCCGCGCCGCCTGGTACTGGCTGCGTACCAGCGAGGCGATCGGCGCCGGGCGGTCCAGCTCCTGCGCCAGCGCAAGGAAGTAGCGCAGGTCCTTTTCCATCAGCTCCAGCTGGAACTGCGGCGCGAAGTCGCGCTTGAAGATTTTGGGCAGCTTAGTCTTCATAAGGCGGGAACCGGCGGCGCCGTCGTTCAGGATCTCCATGCACGCCTCGCGGTCCAGGCTCGCCGCCTCGATGGCCTGCGCCGCCTCCGCGATCGCGGCGGTGAGTGAGGCCCCGAGCATGTTGTTGATGAGCTTGAGTGTTGCCCCGGCGCCCGAGTCGCCGATGCGCTTTGCCATCCTGCCCATCGCGGACAGGAGCGGCAGCGCCTTGTCGAAGGCGGCCTTGTCGCCGCCAACCAGGAACAGCAGCTCCTTGCCCTGCGCCTGCGCGAGCGAACCGGACACCGGCGCGTCGAGGTAGAGCACGCCCCTGGCGGCGGCGGCCTTTGCCACCTCGCGCGCCATTGCCGGGGTGTTGGTGCTGGAATCGACGACGATGGTTCCCGGCGTGCAGGCGGCGATGACGCCGCCTTCGGCCAGCATCACCGCTCGAGTCGCGACGTCGTCGGCGACGATGGAGAGGACGAACTCGGCGCCCTTTACCGCCTGCGCCGCGGAAGCGCAGACAGTGATGCCCTTGTCGGCGAAGGGCTTCGCTTTCGCCGCATCGCGGTTCCAGACCCGAAGCGGGTGTCCTGCCGCGTGCAGGTTCGTCGCCATGCGCGAGCCCATCGCGCCCAAGCCTATGAATGCCACTGTGCTCATGTCGTCTCCTGTGGAATCGTGGAATCGTGGAACCGTGCTTTCGATCGGAAGGCTCGCATGATAACGTCGCGCACCATGCCAAATAACATCCCCCCCGCATTGCGCGACGAACTGGCGCCGGCCGGCAGGCTCCGCGTCGGCCTCAACATGAGCAACTTCCTCCTCATCAACGGCAAGACGGCCCAGGGCGAGCCCGATGGCGTTGCGCCGGACATGGCGCGCGAGATCGCGCGCCGCCTCGGTGTGCCGGTCGAGTTGCGGCCCTACCCGGCGCCCGGCGACGTGGTGGCGGCAGTGTCCGAATGGGACATCGGCCTCATTGGCGCCGACCCGCTGCGCGCAGGCGAGATCGCCTTTTCGCCCGCCTACGTGGAAATCGAGTCCACTTACCTTGTCCCGGCGGGATCAAAGATCCAGTCGGTGGCCGAGGTGGATCGGCCGGGGATCCGCATCGCGGTATCGGCGAAGAGCGCCTACGACATGTACCTGCGCCGAACGCTCAAGCACGCGCAGTTGGTGCAGGCCGAGGGGATCGAAGCCTCCTACCAGCTGTTTCTGAACGAGCAACTCGATGCGCTGGCGGGTCTCAAGCCGCGCCTGATTGCGGACCAGGCCAAGCAGCCGGGTTCGCGGATTCTGGGGGGCAAGTTCATCGCCGTGCAGCAGGCCATCGGCGCGCCGATCGCGCGCAAGGCGGCGGCCGCCTGGCTGAGGGAATTCGTCGAGGAGGCGAAACGGGGTGAAGTCGCCCGGCTGATCGCCAAGCACAAGGTCGTCGGCTTGAGCGTCGCGCCGCCGGCCTGAGCCGGCTTCAGTGGTGCAGGATCGTCGACAGGAACAGTTGCGCGCGCTCGGAGCGCGGCGTGCCGAAGAAGTCGTCCTTGGTGCAGTCCTCGATGATCTTGCCCGAGTCCATGAAGATGACGCGGTGTGCGACGCGGCGCGCGAAGCC
>SXNB01000078.1 GCA_005777205.1 Burkholderiales bacterium
CGCACCGTGGTTCCGGAATTCGGCGCAGCGCGCAATCCCTGCGATCCCACCGGGCAGGTGCTCAGCGTGCCCGAGTCCTACGGCAAGTGCTGCCGCGCACTGCTTGCGGACCCGCAGTTCGGCGTACTTGTCTGCGCCATGAGTGTGGCGACCAAAGAGGTCAGCAACGCCCGCTCGGCCACGATCGCGCAGATGGCGCGTGAGCAGGACAAGCCGGTGTCTGTGGCATGGGTATCCGAATGGCTGGAAGGGCCGGGCTCGCAGGCCTACGAGGCCGACGAGAAAGTGGCGCTGTTCCGGTCGCTCGACCGCTGCTTTGCGACCATCGCCGCGTGGCAGGCGTTCCATGCGCGTGAAGCGTCGGAGCAGGCGCCGGTGCGCCTGTCCGGCAAGGACGCGGCCGTGCGTGCGCGGACCCTGATGGCTGCGGCCGGCGACACGCTGGTGGAGCGCGAGGCAAAGCAGGTGCTGGCGGCCTACGGCGTGCCGGTCGTAGAGGAGCGCCTGGCGAGCAGCGCGGACGAGGCGGTGGCGGCCGCACGGTCGCTGGGCTATCCGGTGGTGCTCAAGGCCGAGTCGCCCACGATTCTGCACAAGACCGAGCTGGGCGTGGTCCGGCTGAACGTGGCCGACGAAGCCGGTGTGCGACGGTACTATGCGGAAATCGTCACTGCGGCGCGCGGCCATGATCTGGCCGGCGTGCTGGTGCAGCCTATGGCGGGCGGGGTGGAGATCATCGTCGGTGCGCGGATAGACCCCGCGGTCGGGCCAGTGGTGGTGGTGGGCTCTGGCGGTGTACTCGTGGAGCTGATGCAGGACAGCGTCGCGGCGCTGGCGCCGGTGACGGCGTTCCAGGCGCGGCGCATGTTGGAGCGACTAAAGGGTTACAAACTGCTCACCGGTTTCCGCGGCGGAAAGAAAGTGGACGTCGACGCTCTCGCGGAAGCAGTGGCGCGTATTTCCGAGTTCGCTGCCGATTTCGCCGGCGAGGTGTCGGAGATGGACGTGAATCCGTTGCGTTGCGAGGGCGCGCGCGTCGTCGCCGTCGACGCGCTGATCACGAAAAGGCAGGCCTGATCGGCGTCAGCCCTTGAGCTGCAGGCTTTTGTACTCTAGGAATTCCTCCAGTCCGTAGATTCCAGCTTCCCGGCCGTGGCCGGACTGCTTGAAGCCGCCGAAGGGCGCGTTCATGTTGAAGGCGCCGCCGTTCACGTCCACTTGGCCCGCGCGGATGCGGCGTGCCACCTTCTGCGCGCGCGCATCGTCCTTCGACCAGACCGCGCCGGCCAGGCCGTAGGCCGAGTCATTGGCGATGCGGATGGCATCCTCGTCATCCTTGTACGGGATGATGGACAGCACTGGTCCGAAGATTTCCTCCTGCGCGATGGTCATGGAGTTCTTCACCTTGCCGAACACCGTCGGCTTGACGAAATACCCGCCCTCCGCGAGTCCTTCGGGCTTATCCGCACCGCCCGCGATCAGCTCAGCGCCTTCGGCAATCCCCTTCTTGATGTAGTCGCGTACGCGGTCCATTTGCATCTGCGAGGACAGCGGCCCTAGCCGCGTTGTCTCCAGCATCGGATCGCCCAGCGTGAAGCCCTTGGCCGCCTCGGCAGCGAGATTCGCTGCTTCCTCGTACTTCGATTCCGGAACCAGCATGCGAGTGAGTGCGGTGCAGGTCTGGCCCGAATTCAGGTAGCAGCCGTTCACGGTGCCCTTCACCGCGGCGGCGAGGTCGGCGTCATCGAGGATCACCGACGCGGACTTGCCGCCCAGCTCTAGGGCCACGCGCTTGACCGTCCGCGCGGCGACTTCCGAGATGCGCTTGCCGGCGCGGGTCGAGCCGGTGAAGGAAATCATGTCCACCTGCGGATGCTTCACCAGCGCCTCGCCCACGCTGGGGCCGAGGCCGGTGACCAGGTTGAACACGCCCCTAGGCAGGCCGGCGGCCTCGATGACTTCGGCGAGGATGAAGGCGTTGAACGGCGCCACCTCGGAGGGCTTGAGCACCACAGTGCAGCCGGCGGCGAGCGCTGGCGCGACCTTAAGGGCGATCTGATTCAGGGGGTAATACCAGGGCGTGATGGCGCCCACCACGCAGACCGGTTCGCGGCAGACCACCGAGTTGCCGACGCGGTCCTCGAACTTGAACTCCTTCGCGATCTTCGCGTAGTTGGCGAAGTTGGCGATGGGCAGCCCGGCCTGAATGCGCGCGGACATCTTCATCGGCATGCCGACTTCCTGGGCGATGGTCTTCGCCAGTTTGTCGGCGCGGGCCTTGAGGCCGTCGGAGATCTTCTGCAGGTACTCGGCGCGCTTGTCGGCCGGGGTCGTGCTCCAGCCCTCGAAGGCCGCGCGGGCGGCCGCTACGGCGTTCTCGATATCCTTCTCCGTGCCCGCAGGCACCTTGCCCATGACCTCGCCGGTGCCGGCGTTATGGACGTCGATGGTGTCTTTCGCGAAAGGGGAAACCCAATGCCCGCCGATGAACAGTTTGTCGCGCGCGATCATGGAAAGGTCCTAGGAAATTAAAGCGGAGCGGTAATGTAGCAAATGCGCTTGAGGGATTAAAGTCCATATGTTTAAGATCATGGACATATGCACAAGAACTACCTGCGCTCGATCCCGAAGGAATCGCGCCAGTTGGCAAAGGTAGTCGTCGCGCTGCGGATGCGCTACCGCGTGCGGGAAGGGCGCTGGAAGTTCGCCACCAACGCCTGGTTCTTCCAGGAGGGGCACGCGAAGATCTATGAGCGCGCGCGCTACGGCGAGTTTCGCGTTACATGCTCGGACGACATGCTGCTGGTGCGCATGCTGGGGGAGAAGCTGGAGCGGCTGGGGCCGCCGGGATGACCCCTGGGCGCCGAACAGCGGGCGCTATACTGCGTTCAAATCAACTGGGGAGAATGCAGAGCATGGCGCGGACGGGCAAGGCGGCGGTCTGCCGCGAACTGAACAAGCCAGTGGTGGTCGAGACCATCACCGTGGACGGACCGAAGCGCGGCGAGGTGATGGTGAAGGTCGCCGCCTGCGGCGTGTGCCACTCCGATCTTTCCGCCACCAATGGCACCATCGCGCTGCCGCCGCCGCTCGTGCTGGGCCATGAGGGCGCGGGCGAGGTTGTCGAGGTCGGCGATGGCGTGACCGGATTCGCCGTCGGCGACCATGTCGTCACCTCGTTCATCTACATGTGCGGCAAGTGCCGCTTCTGCTCCGCCGGCCGTCCGGTTCTGTGCATCGAGCAGGGCAAGGCGCTGCTGACCCCGCCCGAGGGCACGCCGCGCGTGAAGGACAAGGACGGCAAGCCGCTCAATATTTTCTCCGGTTGCGGCGTGATGGCTGAGTACGCCACGCTGTCGGTGGACAACGTGGTGAAGATAGACCCGAAAATGCCGCTGGACCGTGCCGCGCTGGTCGGTTGCGCGGTGACCACCGGCGTCGGCGCGGTGTTCAACACCGCGCGCGTCGAGCCGGGCTCGACGGTGGCGGTGTTCGGCTGTGGCGGCGTTGGACTCAACGCCATCCAGGGCGCGGCGATCGCTGGCGCCGAGCGCATCCTCGCCATCGACACCATGCAATCGAAGCTCGAGATGGCAAAGAAATTCGGCGCCACCGACGTGCTGCTTTCGGTGCCGGGCCAGGATCCGACCAAGGACATCAAGAAGCTCACCGGCGGTGGACCAGACTACGCCTTCGAGTGCGTCGGCTCGGGGGCATTGGCCGAACTGGCGTACAAGGCAATCAAGCGCGGCGGCAAGGCGGTGATCGTCGGCGTGGCGCGGGCCACCGACGCGACCTCGTTCAAGCCGATGACCATGGTGTTCGAGGAGAAGACCCTGCAGGGCAGCTACTTCGGCTCCTGCGTGCCGCGGGTGGATTTCCCGCGCATGTTGCAGCTGTACATGGCCGGGAAGCTGAAGCTGGATGAACTGATCACGAAGCGCTATTCCATCGAGGAGGCGCCGCAGGCCTTTGCCGACATGGAAAGCGGCAAGAACGCGCGCGGGGTGATCGTCTTCTAGGCTTTCGCCAGGCGGGTTTCCACCAACCGGGCGAAGAAGCTCGCGCCCAGGGGCAGGGCGCGGTCGTTGAAGTCGTAGGACGGGTTGTGCACTTCGCAGGCCCCTTCCCCGTCTCCATTGCCGATGTTGATGTAGCAGCCGGGGACCTCGTTCAGCATGTAGGCGAAGTCTTCCGATGCCATGATCAGCGCCGGGTCGCGCTTCACGTTCTCCGCGCCCACCAGTCCGCTGCAGATGCCGGCCGCGAACTCGGCTTGCGCCGGATTGTTGATGGTGGGCGGGAAGATGATGCGGAAGTCGGTCTTCGCCTTGGCGCCGAACCCCGAGGCCACGCCCTCGGCGACGCGCGCCATGTTGCGGCCGACCAGTTCCATGACCTCATTGGAGAACGCGCGCACCGTGCCCGAGAGGCGCACCTTCTGCGGGATCACGTTGTAGGCGTCGCCGCCGTGCACCTGTGTCACCGACAGCACCGCGGTGTCCACCGGGCGCACGTTGCGCGCCACGATGCTCTGCAACGCGGCGACGACGTGCGACGCCGCCAATACCGGGTCTACGCCCGACTCCGGGCGCGCGCCGTGCGCACCACGGCCTTCGATGTCGATGTCGAAGAAGGCGCCGCCCGCCATCATCGGGCCGGCCTTTACCGCGAAGCGGCCCAGCGGCATCCCGGGCCGGTTATGCATGCCGAATACCGCCTCGCAGGGAAAGCGCGTGAACAGGCCGTCGTCGATC
>SXNB01000079.1 GCA_005777205.1 Burkholderiales bacterium
AGCGGCCAACCTCGCCCTTGTCTTGGGTGAGCGCCAATAGGAACATCTCTGAGGCAATGAACTGGTCGCCTCCTTTCTGCGCCTCCTTGTCGGCAACATTGAGCAGGTTGCCCAGGTCCCGCGACAGGTGCACTTCGCCGGGCGCGCCCTGCACCTTGGGCAGTCGACCGATCACCTGCTGCAGCGATTGCTTCAACGCATTTGCGTTGCCCCCGGCCTTGGCGACCAGCGAGGACACGCCGCCGTCCTCCTGGTTGAGGAGACTCAGCAGCAGGTGCGGCGGCTCGATCTGCTGGTGCTCCTGCCCGAGCGCCAGGCTCTGGGCCTCGGCCAAGGCCTCCTGCAGCTTGGTGGTGAACTTGTCGTATCGCATGGTGCTGATCCCAACGGTCTTTCTACCCCACGACAGATGGGGCCATTTTGACCGGTATCAAGCCCCGCCCGACACTGGCCCTACTTCCAGCGCTCCGCCGCCTGGTCGTCCGAGTCGCGGGACTCAACCCAGCGCCCACCCTCCGGCGTCTGCTCCTTCTTCCAGAACGGCGCCTTCGTCTTCAGGTAGTCCATCAGGAATTCGCAAGCGGCGAAGGCATCCCCGCGGTGCCCGCTCGCCACGACCACCAGCACGATCTGGTCGGTGGGCTTCAGTTCCCCGAAGCGGTGGATGATCGTGCAGTCCAGGATTTCCCAGCGCGTGCGCGCCTCGGCAAGGATGGTCTCCAGCGCCTTTTCGGTCATGCCGGGATAGTGCTCGAGGGTCATGGCGCCAACCGTCGTGCCGTCGTTGATGTCGCGCACCAGGCCGATGAAGCTCGCCACGGCGCCGACCTTCGGATTGCCGCGCGCGATCGCCTTGACCTCGGCGCCGAGGTCGAAGTCTTCCTGTTGGACCGAGATCTTCATCCGCTTATTTACCCACCCGTTACCGGAGGGAAGAACGCGATTTCGTCGCCTGCCTTCACCGGGTTCGTGCCCGGCACGATGTCTTGGTTCACCGCTGAGCGCAGCAGCTTGCCCTCGGCCAGCGCCTCGGCCCAGGCGCCGCCACGCGCACGCAGGTGCTGGCGAAGGCCATCCACCGAGGCAACGCCCACGGGCAACTCGAGTTCCTCGGTGCCGGTGCCGACCTTCTCGCGGATGCTGGCGAAAAAGAGAACCTTCACCTTCATCCGATCAGCTCCGAATACGGCAGGAAGCGCACCCGGTCACCCTTGCGGATGGCGTGGTTGGGCGGGTTGTCCACCAGCCCATCGGCCCAGGCGGTGGAGGTCATGACGGCGGAGTCCTGCGTCGGATAAATGTCCAGCCCACCCTGCCCGTTCCACTTCACTCGCAGGTATTCGCGCCGCGCATCGGGCTCGGACCAGTCGAAATCGGCGCGCGCATCGATGGCGCGCGGCGCGACTTCGGTGTGCCCCTGCGCCTTGAGCAGGTAGGGCCGCACGAAGATGAGGAAGGTGACGAAACTGGACACCGGGTTTCCCGGCAACCCAATGAAGGCAGCCTGCCCCACCTTGCCAAAGGCGAGGGGTCGTCCCGGCTTCATCGCGATTTTCCACATCAGCAGCGAGCCTTCGGCCTCCACCGCCGGCTTCACGAAGTCCGCATCGCCGACCGACACCCCACCCGAGGTGACGATGAGGTCGCATTCGGCGGCGGCGCGGCACAGCACCTCGCGCGTCGCCTCCAGCGTGTCCGGGACGATGCCGTAGTCCTTCACCTCGCAGCCGAACGCGGCGGCCATGCCGTTGAGCGTGAAGCGATTGGAGTTGAAGATCCGGCCCGGCGGCAGCGGGTCGCCGGGCATCACCAGTTCGTCGCCGGTGAAAAACAGGCCCAGCTTCAACTTGCGATAGACCGTCAGCGCTTTGATACCGACCGAGGCGGCGAGCCCGGTGTCCTGTGGCAGCAGGCGCTTGCCCGCCGCCAGAATCACGTTGCCACGCTGGATGTCGCTGCCCTTCAGGCGGATCCATTCGCCCGACTTGGGGATTTTCTTCACTACCACCGCGTCACCCTCGGTGGCGCAGAACTCCTGCATCACGATGGCGTCGGCCCCGGGCGGGATGGGCGCGCCGGTGAAAATACGCGCTGCCGTGCCCGCGGCGAGGGGCTGGCCCACCGCGCCCGCCATGATCCGCTGCGCCACCTTCAGGCGCGCATCGGGTGCCTTCACGTCCGCCAGGCGCAGCGCGTAGCCGTCCATGGCGCTGTTATCCATCGGCGGCACGTCCATGGTGGAGGTCTGCGGCTTCGCCAGTACCCGTCCGGAGGCCTGCAGCGTCTGCACCTCCTCGGTTTCCGCTACCGGCTTCGCGCCGGCCAGCAGGACCTCGATCGCCTCGTCGACCGAGAGCAGTCCCTTGTTCATGCAAGCTTCAGATGGCCAAGGATGAACGCGACGATGCGTGCCGGGTCGTTCAGGTCGAGCAGCGGCAATTTCGTCTTCACTTTTGCGTCACTTGCGACTGCGACGATGTGCGGATCATTGGGGTGCAGCATGCCCTCGCCCGATTCCGCGCGCCACACTTCCAGCTTGGGGATGGGCGCGTGCTTGAAACCCTCCACCAGCAGCAGGTCGCAGGGCGAGAAATGCTTCACCTGGTCGTCGAAGGACGGCTCGGGTGCGCCGCGCAACTCGTGCATCAGCACCCAGCGCCGGGATGAGGTCACCACGATCTCGGTGGCGCCGGCCTGGCGGTGGCGGTACGAGTCCTTGCCTTCCTTGTCGACGTCGAAGGTGTGGTGGGCGTGCTTCATGAGCGAGACGCGCAGGCCCTGCTTCACGAACAGCGGGATGAGCTGCTCGATCAGCGTCGTCTTGCCGCTGCCGGACCAGCCCGCGAAACCGAAGGTTTTCAATGGAAGCCGAAGGTTTTCATGTCCTTGCGGACTTTACCGCAAAGCTAGGCGGTGGCGCCCCCGCAGGAACTGCCCGCCCCGGCGGTACAGCCCAGGCAATGGTCGTCGAAGCGGATGGCGCGCTTCACGACCTGGTCATAGTCGAAGTCGAAGATGGTGAGCGGCTTGCCACTGGCGCCCAGGGCGCGCAGGTCCAGCATCTGGTTGAAGTCGCAGTCGTAAATGCGGCCGTCGTGACCAACACTGACCAGGCTGCGGCACATCACCCCTGCGGCCGCAGCGGGATTGAACGCCGCCAGCAGCTTCTCCATGTAGGCCTCGAACTGCCCGGACTTGTCCAGGTGCAGCTTGAAGCGGTTAATGGGCATGTTGGTCATGGTGTAGAGGGTGGTAAACGACAAGCCGAACTTTTCCTTCAGCTCGCGCCGGTAGTCCGCCTCCAACCCCGCCTGCGCGGCCGGCAGGTAGGGGCCGACCGGGTTGTAGACCAGGTTTAGGGCGAGGCCGCTGCCCTCGACGCCGTATCCCTCGCCATTCAGGCGCTTCATCGCCTCCATGCTCTTCTGGAACACACCCGAGCCGCGCTGCGCGTCGGTGAAGTACGCCTGGTAATAGGGCAGCGAGGAAATGACCTCGACACGGTTACGGGCGAAGAACTGCGGCAGGTATTCCTTGCTTTGTTTCGTCACGGGATGGCCGTCGAGCTGCACGGTCAGGTTGTGCCGCACCATGACGTGCTTGCCCAGCGCCACCGCCCGCTCGACGAACGCGTCGAATTGCGGGTGCAGCTCCGGTGCGCCACCGGTGAGATCCAGGGCCCGGATCTGCGGGTGCCGCTCCAGGATCTCCAGGCATTTCGCGATGCCCTTCGAGGAGAGCATCTCGGTGCGCGAAGGCGAAGCGTCGACGTGGCAGTGGCGGCAAACCTGGTTGCACAGCTTCGTGATGTTGATCTGCAGCGTGTCGACGGCGAGCGGCGGGAGGTCCATGCCGCGGCGGCGCAACTGCTCGTCGAAATCGTATTTCGACGGCTGGGGCGCAACCTTGAGGTGAATCACGGGGCTCAAAGGACCAGCTTCTTCAGGTGGTTCTGCATCTGCACCGAATGCACCAGCGTGATGCCGGCCATCATCGCCGCGGCAACGTGCACCGCCTCCGTCATCTGCTCCGGATTGGCGCCGGTCTCCAGGCACTGCGTGGTGTAGGCGTCGATGCAG
>SXNB01000080.1 GCA_005777205.1 Burkholderiales bacterium
AAATCCGCCGCCCCTAAAGCGTGTGGGTTCGAGTCCCACTTCCGGCACCAAGTCGCTCTAATTGTCCTGATCGGCGCCGTAACTGGCCGCGCCTGCCGCCGTTGTCGTGGAATTGAGAATCGAGATCGGTTAGCGTGTGTCAAGGTTACGGGGCATTTCTCTGTATAGGGCATCGCGCCCGGCGTAGTCTTTTTCGCGCTGGATCCCCCAGGAGAGCATGCATGGTCAAGGCGCAGTTGAACACGCGCGGCGTGCGCGAGGCGAGCACGTTGCCGCTCGCCTGGCACCGCTAGCCCTCAACTTCGACGCGGCCGCCGTTTTCCTGCGGCGCGCGGTCGTGCTCGCCGATGTCCTTGAGCAGGCCTAGGCAGAAGCAGGCGGTGCCCTTGGGGTTGATGTAGCCCCAGATGGTGCCGGTGGCCGGCTCGTACTCGGTTTGGTACTGCGAGCGGCTCCTGCCGTACGGTGCACGAAGGCCCGCGGCATCGTTCATATTGCTCATGGCGTTTCTCCCAGAAATTCCCCTTGCAGGGGCCTTGCGATCCCAGACGCTGGTGACGGACCGGCGCCTCCCGGGGCCCTTAAACGCTCCTTGTATGGCTCGGGCAATTACAATTTCTTTTGTTCTCAGAATGAAATCGTGGGCAAAACAGCGGGACTCAAAGGGGCATTAGACGAAATGATCAATACCAGTTACGCCAGGCGGGGCATGGCGGTCGCCTCTCATTCCCTCGCGGCGCAGTCCGCGCTCGCCGTGCTGCGCGAAGGCGGCAACGCGATCGCGGCGATGGTCGCCGCGGCCTCGACTATCGCTGTGGTTTATCCGCATATGACGGGAATTGGTGGCGATGCGTTCTGGCTGATTGCGGTGCCCGGTGAATCTCCGATTGCGATTGATGCCTGTGGTCCGGCAGCGCGCGCCGCGACCATCGAGTCCTATCGTGATCGGCGATTGAACAGCATTCCGGCGCGTGGTTCGCTTGCCGCGAATACCGTCGCCGGAACGATCGGCGGCTGGTCGCTGGCGCTCGAACTCAGTCGTGCGCGCTGGGCTGGAACGCTGCCGCTGTCGCGACTGCTGGAAGATTCAATTCACTACGCCGAGGCTGGCGTACCTGCGACTGGGAGCCAGGAATCGAACACGCGCGCAAAGCGCGCGGAACTCGAGCCAGTGCCGGGATTCGCCGCGCGCTTCATGCCCGCGGGCGACGCGCCGCGGCGCGGCTCGCTGTTCCGGCAGGAAGGACTCGCGCAGACCTTGCGCCAGCTGGCGCGCGCTGGGCTGGCGGATTTCTATCGCGGCGACTTGGCGCGATCGATGGCTCGCGACCTCGCCGCGCTCGGTAGCCCGCTGGCGCTTGCGGACCTGGAAGGTTACGCGGCGGCCGAAGTGCGTCCGCTGGAACTCGCCCACGCCAAGGGTACGCTCTACAACATGACGCCGCCGACGCAGGGCGTGGTATCGCTCGCGATCCTCGGCATCCTCGAGCGCCTCGGCCTTGCGCGAATGGAGGTCGACAGTGCCGACCACGTGCACGCGATTGTCGAGGCGACCAAGGCGGCGTTCCTGGGCATCCGCGACCCGCACCTCACCGACCCGGAGGACATGACCGTGCGGCCGCAGTCGCTCCTGGACGCGAAGCGGCTGGACGAGCTGACGGCGCAGATCGACATGAAGCATGCGCGGCCCTGGCCTGGCGGCTCGAAGCCCGGCGGCACCGTCTGGATGGGCGTGATCGATGGCGCCGGCCGCGCGGTGAGCTTTATCCCGAGCATCTATCACGAGTTCGGCTCGGGCCTGGTGCTGCCAACGTCCCAGGTCAACTGGCAGAACCGCGGCTGCAGCTTCTCTCTGGAGGCATCCCGGATCAACTGCCTGCGCCCGGGGAAGAAGCCGTTCCACACGCTCAACCCGGCGCTGGCGCGCTTGGCGGATGGCCGCGTCATGGTCTACGGCACCATGGGCGGGGATGGCCAGCCGCAGACCCAAGCAGCGGTGTTCACGCGCCATGCCGTGTTCGGGCAGTCCTTGCAGCAGGCGGTGTCGGCGCCGCGCTGGCTGCTCGGTCGTACGTGGGGCTCGACCTCCGAGACGCTCAAGCTCGAGTCGCGATTCGCGCCTGCGATCGCGGAGGAACTGCGCCGTCGAGGGCATGACCTGGAGTCGGTGGGTGCCTACGACGAGGTCATGGGGCATGCCGGCGCGCTGGTGCGGCATCCGGACGGCGCCCTGGAGGGCGCGGCCGATCCACGCGGCGACGGCTGCGTCGCGGGCTTTTGAGCCGCCGTACGCGTGAAGTACTACAGTCGCCCGGGGGCCGCGGGTATGGAAGAATCGGGGAACGTGGAGTAAAGTTTTCCGGTCGTAGTTCGCAGCGCGTTCCGAGTGGGCAGCATGGACGCGATCGTCTACAAGTCGGACGGGTTCTCGATCTGCCAGCAGGTCACGGGCGTGAGCCCGGATCCCGTGGTTACCTGGATTACCGAAGCCGCGGCGAAGGCCTTCATCACCCCCAAGAGTGGCGATGCCGACTTCCAGGCGGTACAGCTGACCGACGAGGCGGTGGACACGATCGCGCAGGCGATGGGCTGCGCGGTGGAGTCGATGGTGTTCGAGCCGTAGCTTACGTAGCTTACGTATCTTACGTAGCTTACGTAGCCCACGCAGCCCACCCAGGCGGCCTAGCCCAGGCTGAAGAACTCCCGGCGGCTCTTCATGCCGCGGATGCGCACGATCAGCAGGTCGAGGTCGGCCTCGCGGCTCACGAAGTCCAGGTTCTCCGAATTCACGATCAGCACCGGCGCCGCGCTGTAGTGGTAAAAGAAGCGCGCGTAGCCCTCCGCCAGCAGCGCGAGGTACTCCTCGCTGATGCCCCGTTCCCAGGTGGAGGCGCGGCGCTTGACGCGCTCGACGAGGGTGCGGGGCTCGGCCTGCAGGTAGACGACCAGGTCCGGCGCCGGTGCCTGCGGCCGCAGCGCGTCGTAGATGTGCTGGTACAGCGCCAGCTCGTCGGCGGACAGGGTCAGGCGCGCGAACAACGGGTCCTTCTCAATCAGGAAGTCGGCCACGACCGGGCGGCCGAAGATGTCCGGCTGCGCCAGCGGCTCCAGCTGTTGCGCGCGCTGGAAGAGGAAGAAGAGCTGTGTGGGAAGCGCGTGGCGCGCCATGTCGTGGTAGAAGCGCTCGAGGAACGGATTCTCGCCCGGCTGCTCGAGCAGCAGGTCGGCGCCGAAGCGCTCGGCGAGGCGCCGCGCCAGGCTGGTCTTGCCGGCGCCGATCGGCCCTTCGACCGCGAGGTAGCGAAAGCTTGCCACGGGTTCAGTCGACTCGATCGATCCGTTGCCCGGCGCAGCGCGCCAGCAGCTCGACCGCCCGGCCATGCCCGGGCACTTCGGCATCGGGGGCGATCTCCGCCAGCGGGGCAAGGACGAAGGCGCGGTCGTGCATGCGCGGGTGGGGCAGCGTCAGGCGCGCCGTGCTCACCTCGCCGGCGTCATGGAGCAACAGGTCCAGGTCGAGCGTGCGCGGCGCGTTGGGGAAGCTGCGCTCCCGGCCGTGGCGCTGTTCGATCGCCTGCAATTCGCCGAGCAGGGCTTCGGCGCCAAGTCCGGTTTCCAGGCGTGCCACCGCATTCAGGAAATCGGGCTGCTTGGCATGGCCCACCGGCGCGCTGCGGTACAGAGACGAGCAGCGCGCGACGCGTGTGTCCGCAACGCGGCCCAGTTCGTCCAGCGCGACCTCGATCTGCCGGCGCGGCTCGCCGAGGTTGGAGCCGATTCCGACATAGGCCGTCGCCATGACCTGCGCTAGGTCGCCGATTCGGCGCCCTCGCCGGGCACCTTCTGGCGGCGCCGGCGGTGGCGCTTCTTTGGCCCGGTATCCGGCTGCAGCATGGCGCGGCGCGTGTCCGGGTCGACGGTCTGGAAGGCGCGCCACCAGGTCTCGATATCGGCTGGCACCTCGCCGCTGGCGGCGCGCAGGGCGAGGAAATCGTAGGCCATGCGAAAGCGCGGCGATTCCACCAGGTACAGCGGCCGTTGTCCGGAGCGCTGCTCGAAACGCGGCTGC
>SXNB01000081.1 GCA_005777205.1 Burkholderiales bacterium
ACAGGCGCCTGTCGCCCTCGACGGAGATCACGAGGACGCCACGGTTCCTGAACGAGAGCCAGGTCCCTCGGTCGGTGAGCGCATAGGCGTTCATCCCGGCGGCGGTGTTGAGCGTCGCTCCCATGCCCGAGCCGGTGTCGCGGTACCAGGGCCCTTTGTCCTTCGCGATATCGACGCCCGCGGACTTCCACAGATCCAGTTCTGCGAAGTGCGTACCGCTCTTGTCGCCGCGCGAGGCAAAGGGCGCTGAGGCTGCACTTATCCTTTGCAGGGCCGCGACGATATCTTTCATGCCGCCGACCTTCGCCGGATCGGACTTCGGCCCGAGCAGCACGCAATCGTTGTACATGACCTCGAAGCGCCGCACGCCAAAACCCTCGGCGACGAATTTCTCCTCCAGCGCCCTGGCGTGCACGAACACCACGTCGGCGTCGCCTCGCCTGCCCATGTCGAGCGATTGACCGGTGCCCAGCGCCACCACGCGTACCTGGAACCCGGCTTTCTTCTGGAAGATCGGCAGCAAGTGCTTGAACAAGCCGGACTGTTCCGTGGAGGTGGTCGAAGCGACGTTGATGAACTTCTGCTGCGCCAACGCTGACGACAACGCGAGCGTGGCTGCGGCGGCAGCGACGAGGTGCCTCAAGCCCATGGGGATTCCCCCTTGATGAAGGCCGCGGCCTCGGCCGAGGCCGGCTTCGAGAAGAACGAGTCCACCGGCGCGCGCTCGGCGAGCCGACCCTGGTGGAGGTAGAGGACTTCGTCGCCCAGGCGGCGGGCCTGGCCAAGGTTGTGGGTGGACATGATGATCTTGGTGCCCGAGGCGTCGAAGGCGCGGATGACCGCCTCGATCTCGCGCGTCGCACTCGGGTCCAGGTTCGCCGTGGGCTCGTCCAGGAACAGCACCTCCGGATGCAGCGCCCAGGCCCGCGCGAGCGCGAGACGCTGCTGCTCGCCGCCCGAGAGCACGCGGGCAGGCCGTCCCGCCACCGCCGAGAGGCCAACCTCGCCTAGCGCATCCATCGCCTGCTGCTCGCGCTGCGCCGCGGGGACGCCGGCAAGTTCCAGCGCATAGACCACGTTGGCGAGCGCTGAGCGCCGCAGCATCACCGGGCGCTGAAACACCATCGCCTGTCCTCGCCTCGCCCGCGCCGGCCCCTGCCCGTTCCACGACACCTCGCCGGAACTGGGCGCGAGCAGGCCGTGCATCAGGCGCATAAGGACGCTCTTGCCCGCACCGTTGGCACCCAAGATGATCGTCGCCGGCCCGGCCTCGATGGTGGCCGAGACGCCCTGGATGATGTCACGCCCGCCCGCTGCGAACTTCAGCTCGCGCAGCGCCAGGGGCAGGATGCTGGCGGAAGCGGCCATCAGCCGTAGCGCCGCTGCGCGGCTTCCTTGATGAGGTGGGCGGTCGCGTTCAGCACCACCACCAGCGTAATCAGGATGAAGCCCAGCGACAGGGCGAGCGGCAGGTCGCCCTTCGAGGTCTCCAGCGCGATGGTGGTGGTCATGACCCGGGTGACGCCGTCGATGTTGCCGCCGACAATCATCACCGCGCCCACTTCCGCCAGCGCGCGCCCGAGGCCCGCGAGCACGGCGGTAACTAGCGAGAACCGGATATCCCACACCAGCGTCAGCGCGGCGCGCAGGCCCTGCGCGCCGAGCGAGTGCAACTGCTCCTCGTACTCCACCCAGGCGTCCTCGACCGCCTGCCGGCAGAGCGCCGCGATGATCGGCAGCACCAGCACCGTCTGCGCGATCACCATCGCGGGCGGGGTGAACAGCACCCCTAGTTCACCCAGTGGCCCCGCATGCGACAGCAGCAGGTAGATGAGGAGCCCCACCACCACGGGCGGCAGGCCCATGAGGGCGTCCAGTAGCACGATCAGGGCGCGCCGCCCAGGGAAGCGCCCGACCGCGATGGCCGCCCCGAGCGGCAAACCGAGCAGCGTGGCCAGCAGGACCGCGGACAGGCTCACCACCAGGCTGAGCGCGACGATGCCGACGAGCACCGCGTCGCCGGAGGCGATCAGGCCCAGCGCCCCGCGAAAGGCTTCCGCCATGCCCGGCATTGTTATGTTTGCGTTTGCATATGCATTGGGTCAACATGACTGTATTCGACCGCTCGCAAGGTAATAAATAGGCATGTCGCTGCATATGAACCCGGAACTACAGCTCAGTGCGCGCTGGCTCTCGGGCGAAGGCCTCACCCCTGTCCATGGCCAGGCCCTGCTTGAGCTGCTGGGCGCGCTGGTGCGCGCCACAACCCTGCAAGAGGCCGCGCGCGCTGCCGGCCTGTCGTATCGCCATGCCTGGGGCCTGCTCGGGTCCGGCGCGCGCGCCATGGGCGCGCCGCTGGTGGACATGCAGCGCGGCAAAGGTGCGAAGCTCACCGCGCTCGGCCTCAAGCTGCTGAAGGCGGACGCGCACGTGCGCAAGGCGCTCGAGGGCCCGTTCGAGCAGTTGCGCCGCGAAGTACGCGACATGCTGGCGCTGGCCCGACCCTCGCAACAACCCCGCCTTGCGCTGCACGCGAGCCACGACCTCGCCCTGCCCCTGCTGGCGCAGATCTGCGCGCCACGGCTGCAGCTGGATATCTCTTTCCGCGGCGCCGACGAGTGCCTTGCGGCGCTCGCGCGCGGCGACTGCGACCTTGCGGGGTTCCATGTCGCCGACGCCCTGCCGCGGGCGGCCGCGGCGGCGGCGGCGCTCGGGCGCTGGCTGGATCCGCAAAAGCACCAGCTGCTGCATTTTGTCAGCCGCGAACAGGGAATCATCGTTCGTCACGGAGTGCGCGTGCGCGGCGTCCGAGACCTGGCCCGCCCGGGCTTGCGGTTCCTGAATCGCCCGCCCGGCGTCGGCCCGCAAGATGACATCGATCTCGCAGTGGCGGCGGCGGTGGCGGAGGGCCGCGCCGAAGCCGGATTCGGGCTGCGGGCGGCAGCTGCGCGCTACCAACTGGAGTTCGTCCCTCTCGCCACCGAGCGCTACTACCTGGCGCTGCAGCGGCGAACCTTCCGCGACCCGACGTTGCAGGCGCTGCTGGCCGCGATGCGTAGCGATGCGTTCCTGAGAGGCGCGGCGCAGCTTCCCGGCTACGACGCCTCGAACGCGGGCACGCGCGAAGCGCTGACCGCGGCGCTGGCGTGGCTCAAGCAGCCGCGCGCGCGGAACCGGGCGGCCGGTTGACAGCCGGAGGCGCCAAGGCGTACCTTCGCGCCTCTCGGGGAACGCAGGCTTCCCGCGTAACACCCCAAGACGCCGGTGCGTCCAAGCCCTGTAGTTCTCTTAAGGAGGGAGCCATGGACGCACCCGCCATCTCAGCCGCATCCCTTCGCCAATCCCTTGCCTCTCACCGCCCGCCGCTCGTCATCGACGTGCGCAAAAACGAGCGCTGGCCGGAGGCGCCGGACCTGGTCCGCGGCGCGCTGCGCCGCGACCCGGCGCAAGTCGAACAGTGGAAGATGACGCTCCCGGCAGCCGCCGAGATCATCGTCTACTGCGTGCACGGACACGAGGTGAGCCAGAACGCCGCCAAGGCCCTGGGCGCGCAGTTCCTTGAGGGCAACATCGAGCATTGGCGGGCCGAAGGCGGAGAACTTCAGGCGAAGCCCAACGGCGCATCGACCCGCTGGTTGACGCGCGAGCGGCCGAAAATTGATTGCATCGCCTGCCCCTGGCTGGTGAAGCGCTTCGTCGACCCGGATGCCGATTTCCTCTACGTGCAGGCCAAGGAAGTGCTGAGCGTGGCACAGGATCAAGACGCGGCGCCCTACGACCTGCCCGACGTCGAGTACTCGCGTGAAGGCGAGCGCTGCAGCTTCGATGCCTTCATCCAGGGCTACCGCCTGGACGATCCGGCGCTCCACAAGGTGGCGACGGTCGTGCGCGGCGCAGACACCGGGCGGCCGGAGCTTGCGCTGCAGGCGCCGGGGCTGCTCGCGATTTCGCTTGGACTTTCGCCCAATTTCGCCGACGATCACGAGATGCTGCGCCATGGCATGGTGGTGTACGACGCCCTTTACCCCTGGTGCAAGGAGGGCCAGTCCGAGTCGCACACCTCGAACCCGGAGGCAATTCGCGGATGAAGCCGGACGAGGCGAAACCGGGCGTGGTCTCCTTCTGGGATGCCTTCCGCTTCTGGCTGAAGCTGGGCTTCATCAGCTTCGGTGGCCCCACCGGGCAGATCGCGATCATGCACCAGGAGCTGGTCGAGCGCCGGTGCTGGATCTCGGAGAAGCGCTTCCTGCATGCGCTCAATTA
>SXNB01000082.1 GCA_005777205.1 Burkholderiales bacterium
CGTCGGGCGCTCGCACCACCAGGCCTACGCCTATCTGCTGACACCGCCCGAGGACGCGCTGGGGGTGCAAGCGAAGAAGCGCCTGGAGGCGATCCAGATGATGGAGGAGCTAGGCGCAGGCTTCTATCTCGCGATGCACGACCTGGAGATCCGCGGCGCCGGCGAAGTGCTGGGCGAATCGCAGTCCGGCGAAATCCAGGAGGTGGGGTTTGATCTCTACACCCGGATGCTCGAGCGGGCGGTGCGTGCGCTGAAGAAGGGCAAGGCCATCGACCTCGACCAGCCCCTGGACATCGGCACCGAGATCAAGCTGCACGCGCCGGCGCTGCTGCCGCAGGACTACTGCAGCGACGTCAACGAGCGCCTGACTCTGTACAAGCGCCTCGCCAATTGCGAGGACGCCGAGCAGCTGGAGCGGATGCACGAGGAACTGATCGACCGTTTCGGCCTGCCGCCGGAGCCGGCACAGGCGCTGCTGGAGGTCCACGCCCTGCGCATCCTGTGTAAGCCCGTCGGCGTGGCTCGATTGGACGCTACCCACGAGACGGTGCAATTGCAATTCATGAAGGACCCGCCCATCGGCGCGGAGAAGATCGTGGACTTCGTCAGCCGGCGGCGCGACGTGCGCCTGGCGGGGCCGGAGAAACTGCGCCTGACGGTGAAAGCGCCCACTTGGCAGGAGCGCGCCAAGGCCGCACGCGTGCTGCTGCTGGACCTCGCGGCATGAGACGGCTCGCCGCCCTGCTGGCTTTCGCCTGCACCGCCGCGCTGGCGCAGAACAGCGATACCGAGGCGCAGCTAGGGCGCGGGTACCTAAATAGCGAAGGCGTCGGGGCGAATGCGGTGGAGGCACTGAAGTGGTTCGACTGCGCCGTGCAGCAGAACCACGAAGGCGCCGGGTTCTTCCTCGCGATCCTGTACCACAAGAGCATCGGCGCCCATTGCGACCTGCGCGCCGCGCTCACGAAATGAATCTGGTCCTGCATGGCCGCGCCCTGCCCCATCCGGAGCTGAGACGGATCGTGCAGATGGTGTCCGGTGGGGGCGTGACTTCGCTCGGGCCAGTCGCGGTGCGCATCTCCCGCGCCGAGGAATCGCCGCTGGTCGCCACCTACTGTGAGCAGAACGAACTCGACTTCGCCTGGGTACCCGAAACCCGGCTCCTGTCCAACCTGCGGCTCATCGCCATGGACATGGATTCCACCCTCGTCACCATCGAGAGCATCGACGAAATGGGCGGCCTGCTGGGCATCAAGGACCGCATCGCCAGCGTCACCGAGCAGGCCATGCGCGGGGAGATCGACTACAGGGAATCGCTGCAAAGGCGGGTCGCGCTGCTCGCAGGACTCGAGTCCTCCGCGCTGGAACGCATCTGCGAGGAACGCATGCAGCTCTCGCCCGGCGCCGAGGCGCTCATCTCGCGCTGCCGCGAACTGGGCATCCGCACCCTGCTCGTCTCCGGCGGCTTCTCCTTCTTCACCGGCTGGCTCAAGGAACGGCTCGGGCTGGACGCCGCCTACTCCAACCAGCTGGAAATCGTTGCCGGAAAGCTGACCGGCCGCATGGTCGGTGACATCGTCGATGGCGAAGGCAAGGCTGCGCGACTGGTGCAGGAAATTGCCTCGATGGGGATCATGGCTTCGCAGGTGGTAGCGGTGGGCGACGGCGCGAACGATGTCCCGATGATGAACATTGCCGGCGTTTCGGTGGCTTACCGGGCAAAGCCGGTGGTGAAGGACAAGGCGACGCATGCGCTGGACTATTGCGGGCTGGATGGGGTGCTCAACCTCTACGCCTGAATCCGGTCCAGCGGACTGAAGACGCCGCGACCGCCCTTCTTTCAGGACATGCGTAGGTTCAGTCGCAATAGTGGAGCCTGGCCGAAAAGAGTTGCGTTGCTGACCTGGTGATCAAGCGGCAAGGCTGTGGAACTGGTTGGCTGCCGACAGGGTTTGGCCACCGGAGCAGTCCAGCTGCCCCTTCTTGATCATGTGCGGGGTCCCGATCCCGGCGATGATGATAAAGGGCCGGCCACGTACCAGCTTGCACAGGTGGGCATGACCTCCAGCGGATAGTGCAGCCGTTGGAGGACCTTGTTCAAGGTGCTGTTGATCAAACTTTTGCGGAAATCGTGTATGACCAGGATTGTCGCTTATTCTGACTACGACAGAACCCACCGCCGCACCGCCCGCCTGAACGCCCCTCGACTACTTTGCCGCCACCACCATCACCTCGACCAGCGCGTCAGGTGAGGCGAGCGCGGCCTCCACGCAGGCGCGCGGCGGCTTGTTGTTCGGGTCCACCCACGCGTTCCATACCGTATTCATGGGCTCGCGGTTGCGGATGTCGGTGACCCAGATCTGCGCCTGCAGGATTTTCGACTTGGAACTGCCGCATTTCGCCAGCAGCCGGTCGATCTCGGCCAGGATCTCCTGCGTCTGGCCCTTGACGTCGGCTTTGAGGTTCTTGGCGACGATGCCAGCGAGGTAAACGCTATTGCCGTGCTCGGTGGCGAGGCTGAGGATGGGACCGGGGTCGTGGCGGACGATACTCATGTGCTTCCTCCTAGGTTGATGAGCGACAACTCTAGCCTACCCAGACCCGCGCATTTCGAAACATGCGCATCCAGGGCGAATCCTCGCCCGCGCCGTCGGGCGTCCAGGACATCTGGATGCTGCGGAACACGCGCTCCGGGTGCGGCATGACGATGGTGAAGCGGCCATCCGCGGTGGTCAGACCGGCCATGCCGCCGGGCGAGCCGTTGGGGTTGAGCGGGTAGGCCTGCGTCGCCCGGCCCTGGTTGTCCACGAAGCGCATCGAGACCACGGACTGCGCCGGGTCCCCTGGGGCGGCGAACACCGCGCGGCCCTCGCCATGCGCAGTGGCGATGGGCATGCGGCTGCCGGCCATGCCGCGCATGAGGATCGAGGGGTTATCCGGGATCTCCACCATGACGAAGCGCGCCTCGAATTGCTCGCTGCGGTTCTGCGAGAACACCGGCCAGTGCCCAGCGCCCGGGATGATCTCCTTCAGCGCCGCCATCATCTGGCAGCCGTGGCAGGAACCCAGGGCGAAGGTGTCGCTGCGCGCAAAGAAGGCCTCGAACTGGCCGCGCGCGCACGCATTGAACAGGATCGACTTGGCCCAGCCCTGGCCCCC
>SXNB01000083.1 GCA_005777205.1 Burkholderiales bacterium
CGGCATGGTCGGCATCAACGTGCCCATCCCGGTGCCGGTGGCGTTCTATTCCTTCGGCGGCTGGAAGAGTTCGCTGTTCGGTGACCTACATGTGCACGGTATGGAGGGCGTGAAGTTCTACACCCGGACCAAGGTCGTGACCACCCGGTGGCCGCACCAGGACACGCCCGCTCCCGGGCTCAATATGCCGACCCTCGGCTGAAAGCAGGGACAGACCCCATTTTTTGCGATGGATCCCATGACGTTTCCCCAATACCAGACCCTAAAGACCGAACCGCGCGGCGAGCACCTGCTGCTGGTGACGCTGAACCGCCCGCAGGCGATGAACGCGCTCAACACGCAGATGGGCCACGACCAGGTCGACCTCTGGCGCCGGCTGACCGAGTCGCCGGGCGAGGTGCGCTGCGTGGTACTCACCGGCGCCGGCGAGCGCGCTTTCTGCGCCGGCGCTGATCTCAAGGAACGCGATGGCATGAGCGTCGAGGTCTGGCGAACCCAGCACGAGCTGTTCGAGCGTGCCTTCGCCGCGCTGGTCGAGTGCCCGGTGCCGGTGATCGCCGCCGTGAACGGCCACGCCTATGGTGGCGGGCTGGAGATCGCGCTGTGCTGCGACTTCATCTTCGCCGCGCAGACCGCGCGCCTCGCGCTGCCCGAGGTGAGCCGCGGCCTGATGCCCGGCGGCATGGGCACGCAGAACCTTGCCCGCGCTATCGGCGAGCGCCGTGCCAAGGAACTGGTGCTTTCGGCGCGCGCGCTGTCCGCAGACGAGGCCCTCGCGTGGGGCCTCGCCAATCGCGTCAGCGCACCGGCAAAGCTGGTGGAGGAAGCGCTCGCGGTGGCCGAGGCCATCGCCGGCAACGGGCCGCTGGGGGTGCGCCAGGCCAAGAAGTCGATCCACTACGGCATGGGCATGGATCTGCTGACGGGGTATCGCTTCGAGATCGAGGCCTACAACCGGCTGCTGGACACCGATGACCGCCACGAGGGCGTGAAGGCCTTCGTCGAGAAGCGCAAGCCCCGCTTCACCGGCAAGTAGGCCGTGCGGCTCGCGGAGTGGGTGCTGCACTTCTACCGCCTGCCCTACGCCCGTGACGTCGTGTGGGCGAACGCGGTCGAGCGCTCCGGCCTGTACGCCCTGCTCAAGCTCGTGTCCGACGGCGGTGCCACCGGCATCGCGGAAGGCACGCTGAAGGACACCTGGAGCGGCGTGTCGCCGAAGTCGCTGGCCGCGGTGCTGGAGGACATCCTCCTGCCGAGGCTGAAGCAGCTGGATCTCGCGGACGACAAGGCGGTCTCCGCCGCATTCGCGGGCATCCCCGAGAACCGCATGGCCAAGGGCATGGTGGAGAGCGCTTGCTGGACGATGCGTGCCGCCGCCGCGGGCACGCCGCCCTGGAAACTTTGGGGACACTCGGGAACGGTGGAGGTGGCCTGGACGGTGACGCGGCAGGCACCCGCGCTCATGGCCGCGGAGTCCGCCGAGGTCTGCGGCCAATACGGCTTTCGCACGCTGAAGGTGAAGGGCGGACAGGGGCTGGACACGGACCTGCGCGCGCTGAAGGACATTCGCACCGCAGTGGGGCCGGGTGTCGTGCTCTATGTGGATGCCAACAGTCATTACGCGCGCGATGAGGCCGCAGGCTACGTTGCCGCGCTGGCCGGGGCCGGCGTGACCGCCGTGGAGGATCCCTGCCGCCTGGCGCCCGACGAGCACTTCGCGAAGCTGCAGGCGGGCAGCCCGATCCCGATCCTGGTGGATCGCAGCTGCGCGTCGCAGGAGGACGCTGCGCTGTACCTCGAGCGTGGCGCCAGGGCGCTGTCCACCAAGCCAGGCCGCGTCGGGCTCTCCGAGACCCGCGGCATCGCGGCGATGGCGGCGGCGCGGGGCGCGAAGACGGCGGTCGGGATCTACGCCGAGAGCGCGCTGGGCACGCTGATCAACCTGCAGCAGGCGGGCTCGATGGCGGCCGAACAGACCTTCTTCCTGACGCATACCGCGCAGGTGGCGACACTCATGCCGGAGATTCGCGGCGGGCGCGTTGTGCTGCCCAAGGAGGCCGACCTGTCTCGGCTGGTGGACTGGCCGGCGGTGCGAAAGCACATGATTTAGCTGTGGATTTCGCTCTAGGCGGGACGACGCACTACAATATCTAGTGTTTTTGCGGTAAAGGACCACTAGATTCATGGCAAAGCAGCAGGCCTATGACGCCTCCGCGATCCAGGCCCTCAAGGGCCTGGAGCCGGTGCGGCGCATGCCGGGGATGTACACCCACACCAGCCATCCCCTGCACATCGTCCAGGAAGCGATCGACAACGCGGTGGACGAGGCGCTCGCCGGGCATGGCAAGCGCATCACGGTCTCGGTGTTCAAGGACGGTTCGGCCGAGGTCGAGGACGAGGGCCGCGGCGTGCCGGTGGACCTGCACCGGGAGGAAAAGAAGCCCGCGGTGGAGGTCGCCTTCACCATGCTCCACGCCGGGGGCAAGTTCTCCAAGGCTGGCGATGGCGTTTACCACATCTCCGGCGGCCTGCACGGCGTGGGCGTGGCGGTGTCGAACGCGCTCTCGATTCGCTGCGAGGTCACGGTCTACCGCGACGGCCATAAGCACGCGATCGCCTTCGAGGGCGGCGAGCTGAAGCAGAAGCTGAAGAGCGAACGCATCAAGGAAAAGCGCACCGGCACCGTGGTGCGTATCTGGCCGGACCCGAAGTACTTCGACTCGCCCAACATCCCGCTTGCGGAACTGGAACACCTGGTGCGCTCCAAGGCCTACCTGCTTCCGGGGCTGACCACGGTGCTGCGGGTCGAGGGGAAGCCCGAGCAGAGCTGGACGTTCGAGCGCGGCATGGCGCAGTACTTCGAGCGCCGGCTGGAGGGCCGCGAGCTGGTAGCCCCGATCTTCACCGGCGAGAAAAACTTCGACGACAAGGCCGCCGCGGATTTCTCCGAGATCGAGGCGGGCGAGGGCGCGGCCTGGGCGGTGGGCTGGGTGGCCGAGGGCGAAGTGTTCGCCGACAGCCACGTCAACCTGATCCCGACGCGCTCCGGGGGCACGCACGAGGCGGGCTTCCGCAACGGCATCTTCGACGCGCTGGCCATGTTCATGGAGACGCGGTCCCTGGCGCCCAAGGGGGTGAAGCTCATTGCGGATGACCTCTGGCAGCGCGCGTGCTTCACGTTGTCGGCGCGCATCGTGCGCACGCAATTCCACGGCCAGACCAAGGAAAAGCTCACCACGCGGCACGCCTCCAAGCTGCTGGAACTGTGCGTGCGCGATCCCTTCGAACTGTGGCTCAGCCAGCACCCGGACGAAGGCAAGAAAATCGTCGAACTGGCCATCGAGCAGGCGATGGCGCGCCTCGCGCGCGGCAAGAAGTTCGAGCGCAAGAAGTCCTCGGGCGTGGCGACGCTGCCGGGCAAGCTCGTCGACTGCGCTTCCGACGACACCTCGAGGAACGAGTTGTTCATGGTCGAGGGCGATTCCGCCGGCGGCTCGGCCAAGGAGGCGCGCAACAAGGAGAACCAGGCGGTGCTGCCGCTGCGCGGCAAGGTGCTCAACACCATGTCCAAGGACGCGCGCACGGTGCTGGCCAACAAGGAGCTGCAGGCCATCGCCACCGCCATCGGCGTCGACCCGCACGGCGCCGCGGACGCGCCCGACCTTTCCGGCCTCCGCTACGGCAAGATCATCATCATGACCGACGCCGAC
>SXNB01000084.1 GCA_005777205.1 Burkholderiales bacterium
GCGGCACCTCTCGGAGAAGCTGCCGGTGTCGCGCTGGCAGCGCGACCTGTCGGATTCCCCCGCACTGCGCAATGCCGGCAACGCTTTCGGACACACGCTGCTCGCGTGGGCCGCATGCGAACGAGGCCTGGCAAAGCTCGAGGCGGACCCGGCGCGCATGGCCGCCGACCTGGACGCAAACTGGGAGGTGCTCACCGAGGCGGTGCAGCAGGTCATGCGCCGCCACGGCGTGCCGGAGGCTTATGAGAAACTGAAGGCGCTGTCGCGTGGCAAGCGTCTGGACCGTGCGCAGCTGGCTGCGTTCATCCGCGCGCTGCCGTTGCCGTTGGAGGCCAAGAAGCGCCTGCTCGCCCTCACGCCGGCCACCTACATCGGCCGCGCCGCGTCGCTGGCGAAGCGGATATGACAACCTGATTGGAGGCGCCGGCCGCGAGGCCGGCGCGCCTGATGCTGCACGCCGCCACCATCCTGCTGTCCGCCTTCCTGCTGTTCCTGGTGCAACCGCTGATCGCGCGCATCATCCTGCCCTGGTTCGGTGGAACGGCGGCGGTGTGGACCACCTGCATGCTGTTCTTCCAGACCCTGCTGCTTGCAGGGTACGCCTACGCGCACGGCACCAACGCCAAGCTCTCGCCGCGCGCGCAGGCGATTTTGCACACCGTCCTGCTCGCTGCGGCGGTTGCCTTGCTGCCCATCGCACCAGGCGATACCTGGAAGCCCACCGGCGACGAAGAGCCGGTTTCGCGGATCCTGCTCGTGCTGCTGATCGCTGTTGGCCTGCCCTATTTCCTGCTTTCGGCCACCAGCCCGCTGGTGCAGGCCTGGTTCGCTCGCGCGCGGCCTGGCGAGAATCCCTACCGCCTGTTTGCGATCTCCAATTTCGCCTCGCTCGTGGCGCTGGTCGGGTATCCCTTCGTGGTCGAGCCGTGGCTCAGCAACAGCCAACAGGTGCAGTACTGGTCCTGGCTGTTCGCCGTATTCGCGGTACTTTGCGCGGTGCTCTCCTGGGTGAGCGTGCGTCCGGCGCCGGCGCGCGTCGAGTCCGCCGAATCGGTACCCAAGCCGACGCGCGCCGATTACGCCTTGTGGCTGTCGCTGTCCGCGGCCGGCTCGGTACTGCTGCTCTCGGTCACCAATCACATCACGCAGAACGTGGCCGCCATGCCGTTGCTGTGGCTGGCGCCGCTCACCTTGTACCTGCTGACGTTCATCATCGCTTTCGAAGGGGGTCGGCTGTACAAAGTCGAAGTGATGTGGAGCTTCGTGCTCGTGTGGCTGGCGGGCATGGGCTGGGTGCTGGCGGATCCTGATCTCCAGTTCAAGCTCTGGATCCAGCTGGGCATGTGGCTCTCGGGCCTGTTCGTCGCCTGCCTGTTCTGCCACGGCGAGTTGTACCGCTCTCGGCCGCATGAGCGGCACCTGACTGCGTACTACCTGGTGATTTCGGCCGGTGGCGCCCTGGGTGGGTTGCTGGTGGCGGTGGTGGCGCCGCTGGTCTTCAACGCCTACTACGAGCTGGGCCTGGCGCTGATCGCGGTGGCGTTCCTGGCTGCGATCCGGTTCGCGCCCGTCAATGCGCTCGCGCGTTATGGCAGCCTGGCAGTCCTGCTGGCGATCAGTGGCGCAGCGGCGTATGAAGCCCTGCGCTTCCAGCGCGACGTCAGCGTTTCGGCGCGTAATTTCTACGGTGTGCTGCGAGTGAAGGAGTACGGGCAGCCGGATACGCCAGGTCACTTGAGGCGGCTGGTGCACGGGGTCATCATGCACGGCGAGCAGCATATGCACGGTCCCATGCGCAGCCAACTCACGACCTATTACCAGGCGACATCGGGTATCGGCCTGGCGCTGGAGGCGCGCCGGGGGCGGCCGGACATCCGGGTGGGCCTGGTTGGCCTGGGTATCGGCACGCTGGCGGCCTGGGGGCGCAAGGGCGATGTGTTCCGCTTCTATGAGATCAATCCCGATGTGATCGCGGTGGCGCAGCGCCAGTTCAGTTACCTGAGCGACAGCGCGGCGAAGATCGAGTTGTCGCTGGGCGACGCGCGCCTGACCTTGGAGCGCGAAGCGCCGCAGGACCTGGACATTCTGGCCGTGGACGCGTTCTCCAGCGATGCCATTCCGGCGCACCTGATCACCAAGGAGGCGCTGGCGGCCTACCTGCGCCACATGAAGCCCGATGGCATCGTCGCCTTTCACGTCTCCAACCGCTTCCTGGACCTGGTGCCGGTCGTAGGGCGGATCGCGAAGGAGAACGGCGCGCACGCCGTAGTGGTGTACGACCCGGGCGGCGAGGGAGAGGACAAGACGCAGACCGACTGGGTGCTGGTCTCGCGCGACCCGAAGGCGCTGGAGGCGCCACAGATCAAAGCCGCCAAGCCGGAGGTGCCTCACGAGCGCCCGGAGTGGCGCACCTGGACTGACGACTACTCCAACCTGGTCCAGATCCTGAAGTAGGGGAAAAGGGGGGCTGTCCCTGTTTTACACGACAGCGCCGTCATTCTCATCGCGCAGGTTTTTCTTCGGCTGGACGACGAACTGGCTGCGGTCCACGCCCAGCCACATCACCAGCGGGCTGGCGACCAGCACCGAGGAGTAGATGCCGAAGCAGATGCCGATGGTGAGCGCGAGCGCGAAGTAGTGCAGCGCCGGGCCGCCGAAGATGAGCATGGTGGTGACCATGATCTGCGTCGAGCCGTGGGTGATGATGGTGCGCGAAATGGTGCCGGTGATGGCGGCGTCGATCACCTCGGGGATGGTCGCCTTCCTCATTTTGCGCAGGTTCTCCCGCACTCGGTCGAACACCACCACCGACTCGTTCACCGAGTAGCCCAGCACCGCGAGCACCGCGGCCAGCACTGGCAGCGAGAACTCCCACTGGAACAGCGCGAAGCAGCCCAGGATGATGATCACGTCGTGCAGGTTGGCGATGATCGCCGCCAGGCCGAAGCGCCACTCGAATCGCAGCCAGAGGTACAGCACGATGCCCGCCGCGGTCACCAGCAGGGCGAGGGCGCCGTACTCGGCAAGCTCCTTGCCAACCTGCGGCCCGACGAACTCGACCCGGCGCACCTCCGCGGAAGGATTCTCCACCTGCAGCAGCGCGCGCACCTTCTCCGAGGTCTCGGAGCTGGACTGGCCCTTCTCGACCGGCATGCGCAGCAGCACGTCGCGCGATGAGCCGAAGTTCTGCGCCTCGACCTTTAGGCCCGCCTTTTCCAGGGTTTCGCGGATCCGCTCGACGTTGGCCGGCTCCTTGAAGTTCACCTCGACCAGGGTGCCGCCGGTGAACTCGATGGAGAAATGCAGCCCCTTGGTGGCGAGGAAGAACACCGCGGCGAGGAAGGTGAGGAGCGAGATGACGTTGAAGACGAACGCATACCGCATGAACGGTATGGTCTTGCGGATCTTGAAGAACTCCATGGCCGCCCCTCAGCTCACTTCCAGGCGGTGTCGCCGATGGCGAGGCTCGCGACCTTGCGGCGATGGCCGTAGATCAGGTTGACCATCGCCCGCGACACGATCACCGAGGAGAAGATCGAGGTCATGATGCCCAGGCAGTGCACTACGGCGAAGCCCCGTACCGGCCCGGAGCCAAAAATGAGCAGCGCCAGGCCCGCGATCATCGTGGTGACGTTGGAGTCTAGGATCGTGCCCCAGGCGCGCTCGTAGCCGGCGGAGATCGCCGCCTGAGGCGACTGGCCGCTACGGACCTCTTCCCGGATACGCTCGTTGATCAGCACATTGGCGTCAATCGCCATGCCCAGCGTAAGTGCGATGGCGGCGATACCGGGCAGGGTCAGGGTGGCTTGCAGCAGCGACAGCAGTGCCACCAGGAACAGAAGATTCACGCCCAGCGCGATCGAGGAGACGACCCCGAACAGCGTGTAGTAGGCGCTCATGAAGACCACGATGGCGACGAAGCCCCACTGCGTGGCGCTGAAACCCTTGTCGATGTTCTCCTTGCCCAGCGAAGGGCCGACCGTACGTTCCTCGATGATCTCCATCGGCGCCGCCAGGGACCCCGCACGGATCAGCAGCGACAGGTCGTTGGTCTCGGTCGGGGTGAACATGCCGGTGATCTGGAAGCGGCTGCCGAACTCGCCCTGGATGGTGGCCACTGACACCGCCTCGCCCTTGCCCTTCTCGAACAGGACGATGGCCATCAGCTTCTTCAGGTTCTCGCGGGTCATCTGGCGCATGATCCGGCCGCCGGCCTCGTTCAGTTCCACCGATACCGCCGGGCGCTGGTCCTGGTCGAAGGTGGCCTGGGCACCGACGAACTGGTCGCCGGTGACCACAACCTGCTTCCGGGTCGGCACGCTGGTGACGGTGCCGTCGCGCTTGCGTTCGGGGAACACGTCGACGTTGAAGGTGCTGCCCGAGCGCATCGCCTCCTCATCCACCATGCGTACTTCGAGGGTTGCGGTGCGGCCGAGGATCTCCTTGGCGCGGGAGGTGTCCTGCACCCCCGGCAGCTGCACCACGATGCGGTCGGCGCCCTGCTGCTGGATCACCGGCTCGGCCACGCCCAGTTGGTTGACGCGCCGGTTCAGCGTCAAAATGTTCTGCTGGATCGCCTGTTCCTGCTCCCGCTTCTGCGCCTCGGGCCGCAAGGCGCCGACCAGCAGCAGGTCCTGGCCGTCGTCGCGGTCGGTCAGGACGAGGTCAGGCAGGCGGGTGCCGATCTCGGCGCGCGCCTTGGTGCGCGTCTCGGCCTCGCGGAAGCGCACGCGCAGCGACTGGCCGTCGCGCGCCACCCCGGCGTGGCGCAGGTTCTGCGCGCGCAGCAGGCCGCGGATCTCGCCGGCGTAGGCGTCCATGCGCTTAATCAGCGCCGCCTGCATGTCCACCTGCAGCAGGAAATGCACCCCGCCGCGCAGGTCCAGGCCTAGGTACATCGGCAGGGCGTTGATCGCGGTCAGCCAGGACGGCGAGGCCGAAAGCAGGTTGAGCGCGACCACGTAGGCCTTGTCCTGCGGGTCCGGGTTGAGGACCTGCTCGACGACGTCGCGCGCCTTCAGCTGCACGTCGGCGTCGGAGAACCGCAGGCGCACGCCGCTGGCGTCGAGGATCATCCCGGTAGGCGGCGCGCCGGCCGCCTTGAGCGCCGGCTCTAGGCGCGACACCAGCGCCGCGTCCACCTTGACGGTGGCCCGGCCGGCGGAGACCTGCACCGCCGGGGACTCGCCGAAGAAATTCGGCACCGTGTAGACGAACGCGAATAGCACGCAAAGCGCGATTAGCGCGTACTTCCAGACCGGGTAGCGGTTCAATGCCGCACTACTGCAGGCTCTTGATGGTGCCCTTGGGCAGGGGCAGCTGCACCGCGGAGCGCTGCACCACGATCTCGGTGCCGGTTGCGATCTCGAGTGTGACGTAGCTGTCGGCGACCTTGGTGATCCTGCCCACGACGCCGCCGGCGGTGACCACTTCATCGCCCTTCTGCAGCGTGTCCACCATCGACTTGTGTTCCTTCTGGCGCTTCATCTGCGGCCGAATCATCAGGAACCACAGCAGGACGAACATCAGGATGATCGGCAGGAAGCCGAGCAACCCGGCATCGCCGCCGGCGCCGCCGGCAGCTTGAGCGTATGCGGAACTGATGAGCACGTGAACTCCTGAAACGTCCGGGAAGAAATTGAAAAGGCTGCAAATTATACTTTAGGACGCATCCGCTCCCGCTTCGTTCCCCGGCTGCCGTCGGGCCTCCAGCAGGCGCGCGGCGGTCCCGGCCAGGGTGCCGGCCTCGATGGCGCCGCGCAGCTCGCGCATCAGCTCCATGTAGTAATGCAGGTTGTGGAGGGTGTTCAGGCGCGCGCCGAGGATCTCGTTGGCCTTCTGCAGGTGGTACAGGTAGGCGCGGCTGAAATTGGCGCAGGCATAGCAGGCGCAGGCCTCGTCCAGCGGCCGCGGGTCGTCGCGCCAGCGGGCGTTGCGGATCTTGACGTCGCCCGAGCGCGTGAACAGCCAGCCGTTGCGCGCATGGCGGGTCGGCAGCACGCAATCGAACATGTCCACACCGGCCTGCACCGCCTCGATCAGGTCCTCCGGCGTACCCATGCC
>SXNB01000011.1 GCA_005777205.1 Burkholderiales bacterium
CCCTACCTGCTGCCGGGTCTCGTGGCCGCGCTGCGGCGGCTCGCGCCGGAGATGCCGCTGGACGTGGAGGAAAACATCACCGCGACACTGGACCGCATGCTGCGCGCGGGGGAACTCGACGCGGTGATCCTCGCACTGCCCTACGAGGCGCCCGGCGTGGACGTGGTGCCCCTCTATGAGGAAAACTTCGAGGTGGTGGTGCCAGCGAAGCACGCGCTCGCGAAGCGCAAGTCTGTGGCAGTCGAGGATCTGGACGCCGGCGAGATGCTGCTCCTGCCGGTGGGCCACTGCTTCCGCGACCAGGTGCTGGATGCCTGCACCGAGTTCTCACGGCCACCGGAACTCGGCCGTCAGGGCAATTCGCTGGAGACCCTGCGCAGCATGGTGGCCTCCGGGCTGGGCGTCACCGTTCTGCCCGCGACCGCGCTCACTGCGCGCCATAGCAGCGCGCTGGTGAAGGCGGTGCCCTTTTCAGCTCCGCAGCCGTCGCGGCGCGTGGTGCTTGCCTCGCGCCACGGCTTCCATCGTTCGGGGGCGCTGGCGAAGCTCGCCGAGGCGGTGCGCGGCCTCGATCTGCCGGTGACCCGCCTCAAAGCCTAATCAGGAAACCAGGGTTGCCTTGCCCTCGATGGGCGCGGCGCGCAGCGCCTCCAGCTTCGCCAGCAGGTAATGGATGAAGGCGAGGCCGACGATCACCGGCGCGAACAGCCCGACCACCGGAACGTAGGCGAGCAGCGCGAGCGCAAAGCCCAATCCGTAGAGCGCGCCCCGGTTGGCACAAAACAGGGCGCGCATCTCCTTCGCGTCGGCGTGCTCGGCGACCCCGTCGTAGCGCAGCACCTGCTGGTTGACCCAGGCAAGGATCGCCACCGGGATCAGCGGCCACAGCGGCGGCAGCAGCCACAGCGGCAGCGAGGCCACCGCCAGCGCCGCCATCCCCAGGAGCGAAAGCAGGCTGTTCCAGACACCGCCCGCGACGCTGCCGCCCTGCCGCCGCGCCAGTCCAGGGAAACTCCGCGCCGCGACGTGCTCCACCATTGCCGGCATGCCGAACACGCCGAGGATGAACAGCGCGGTCAGCCCCACCAGCGGAATGAAGAACAGAACCAGCAACGCATGGGCGATGAAGGTCGCCGCATCCGCGAAGCTCAGGGATAGCGCCAGGAACGAGGACTCGATCCAGCCACGCAGATGCCCCGAGATCCACAGCGCCGCGCGCATCCAGAACACGAGCGCCACCGTGCCCCAGGCAACCAGCGACACCAGCATCGGCCATACCATCAGCCACAGCATGCGCGGGTGGAACGCATTCATCAGAGCGTACGTCAGGGAGCGGATCATGGGATTTCAGCTTACCTCTTCAGGCTCTGCCACAACTTAGCCAGGCGCTTGGGGGAGACCGGCACCGGCGTCTTCAGTTCCTGGGCGAACAGGGAAACCCGCAGTTCCTCCAGCAGCCAGCCGAACTGCTCGAGTTCCGCGGGCAGCGCGCCGTGGCGCGCCTGGGCGGCCAACTCTCGGCGGTAGGCCGTCTCCAGCGGCGCGAGCTCCCGGGCCCGCGTGGCGTCCCGTGCCGGATCCGCCTTCAGCTTCTCCAGCCTGAGCGCCGCCCCCTTCAGGTAGCGCGGCAGGTGCTGCAGCCGCTCCCAGGGCGTGCGCGCAATGAAGCCCGGCGCGGTGAGCCGCGCCACCTGCTGGCGAACGTCTTCGGCCGCCTGCGGCCAGCCTTTCTGTGCGGCCGCGAGGCGCTTGTCGAGCTGCATGCGCTCGGCGAGAATCGCCGTGGCTAGGCGCTGTAGTTCCTGCGCGATCAGGTTCAGGCGGTTGCGGCCCTCGGCGACGCGCCGCGCGAATTCCTGCGGCTGCATCGGCAGACCCTCGGCGAGGAAGGTCCGCTCCAGCGCAGCGGCGACCAGGTCGTCCTTCAGCTCGGCGAGCGACATGTCCTTTGCCAGCGCCTTCAACAGTTCGCGCACGCGCTCACGGAACGCGATCCGCAGCAGCCGCAGCACCCCACCGCGGTGCGTTTCGCGTGCCTTCTCCGGCGAATCGAGCAGCTGCAACGTCACCGCGTCGCCCGCGTCCACCAGCGCCGGATAGCCGACCAAGACCTGGCCGCCGCGTCGGATCTCGGTCAGCTCCTGCAGTTCACCCATGGTCCAGCCGGTATGGCGCGCGCTGTCGTCCACCGCAGCATCGGTGCGCAGCTCGGCTTCGGCCTGCGGCGCGAGTTCGCGCTTCAGCGCGGCGAGATCACGGCCCATGCCCAGCTGGCGGCCGTGCTCGTCCACGACACGGAAGTTCATGTGCAGGTGCGGCGGCGCCGAATCCGGACGGAAGGCATCGGCGGGAACCTCGACCCCCAGCTGCGCCCGGATGTGGCACGCGAGCGCGGAAGCGAGCGTGGTGTCCGACGGCGGGTTCCCCGCGGAGAAGTCCTGCGCGAACCCGGCCAGCGACCCCAGGTTGTGCCGCAGGCGCTGCGGCATCGCCTTGGCATAGGCCTGGACCTTTTCCTTGAGCAGCCCCGGCACCAGCCATTCGCAGCGCGCAGCCGGCACCTGGTTGAGCAGCGCCACCGGCACCGTGAGCGTGACGCCGTCCTTGGGCGAGCGCGGCTCGAAGTGATACTCGAGCGCGAGCCTGTTGGGGCCGACCACGAACTCGTGCGGGAAGTTGTCGGTGGTGATGCCGGCCGCCTCGTGCCGCATCAGGTCCTCGCGCGCAAGGTGCAGCAGCTTCGGGTCCGCCTGCCCCGCCTCCTTCAGCCACTTCTCGAAATCCGCGCCATTGGTGATGCCCTCGTACACCCGCGCCTCGTAGAAGGCGAGGATCAGCTCGTCGTCCACCAGGATGTCCGGACGGCGCGACTTGTGCTCCATGTGCTCGATGTCGCGCAACAGGCGCTGGTTGTGGGCGAAGAAGGGCGCGCGGGTGTCGTACTCGCCCTCCACGAGCGCAGAACGCAGGAAGATGTCGCGCGACAACACCGGGTCGACCGGCCCGTAGTGCACGCGCCGGTCGGTATACACCGGCAGGCCGTAGAGCGTGCCGCGCTCCACCGCCACCACTTGCGCGCGCGCCTTCTCCCAGTGCGGGCGCTCGGCGTGGCGCTTCAGGATCCGGGCACCCACCTCCTCGATCCATTTCGGGTCGATGGTCGCCACGGTGCGCGCGAAGAGGCGCGTCGTCTCCACCAGCTCGGCGGCCAGGATCCACCTGCCCGGCTTCTTCGTGCCCGTGCCCGGATGCACCCAGAACTTGATGCCGCGGGCGCCGGTGTAGTTGTTGTCGGCCTCGTCCTTCATGCCGACGTTGCCCAGCAGGCCCGCGAGAAGGGCGCGATGGACAGCTCGGTATACCTCCGGCTTCTCCATCGTCGCGCCGAATTTCTCATCCCGAAGTTTCCAGCCCAGCTCCTCGACCGACTGCGCCAGCTGGCGGTGGGTGTCTCGCCACTCGCGCATCCTCGGATAGGACAGGAATTGCTCCCGCGCCTGCTTGCGCGAGGGGCCCTCCGGGAAGGCGTGCCACAGCTTGAGTAAGCCGAAGAAGTCGGAACGCTCGTCCGCGAATTCGGCGTGCTGCTGGTCGGCGGCGGTCGCCTTGTCCATGGGCCGGTCGCGCGGGTCCTGCACTGACAGCACCGAGGCGATCACCACCATCTGCGCGAGGCAACCCTCGTCGCGCGCTGCCACCAGCATGCGACCGATGCGCGGGTCGAGCGGCAGGCGCGCGAGCTCGCGGCCGATGTCGGTGAGCGCGTTATCCTCGTCCACCGCGCCCAGCTCCGCGAGCAGCGCGTAGCCGTCGGCGATGGCGCGCGGCAGGGGCGGATCCAGGAACGGGAAGTCCTCCACCTTGCCCAGGTTCAGGCTGAGCGCGCGCAGGATCACCGCCGCGAGCGACGAGCGCAGCAGTTCCGGATCGGTGAAGGCCGGGCGGCGAGCGTACTCATCCTCGCCGTAGAGCCGGAAGCAGATGCCGTCGGAGACCCGGCCGCAACGCCCGGAGCGCTGCTTCGCCGCCGCCTGCGAAATGTTCTCCACCCGCAGCTGCTCCACCTTGTTGCGGTGGCTGTAGCGCTTGACGCGCGCGAGGCCCCCACTTCGCTCCCACCGGCACCGGTCTCTACGCGATCTTCGTGGCCGTGATGGCCGTGGTGCTGCTGCTCTCCAACATCGGTGCCTCCAAGGGGGTGACC
>SXNB01000012.1 GCA_005777205.1 Burkholderiales bacterium
CAGCACCGAGGATGGGTAGGCCGCCGTGCCGCCGGGCACGTACAGGCCGACGCGGTCAATCGGGCTCACGATCTGTCCCAGGCGCGTGCCGTCGCGCTCGAGGACGGTCCAGGAGCGCGACAGCTGCAGCTCGTGGAAGCGCCGGATGCGCGCCGCCGCCTGGCGCAGAGCCGCCGCCTGCGCCCTGGGCAGCCCGGCGAGCGCGGCCCGCAGGCGGGCCTGCGGCACCTCCAGCTGCGCCACCGAGCGCGCCTTGACGCGGTCGAAGCGGCGCGCGTACGAAAGTAAGGCGACGTCTCCGCGCCGACGCACGTCGGCCAGGATGGCGCGCACCACGCGCGCCACCGTACCGTCCGCGAAAGCCTCGTAGCGGGTCAGGGATTCGAGCTTCGCGCCGAACTTCGGGTCGCGCGTGCTCAGGCGGCGCAGCTTCATCGGCTCGCCCTGGCGAATGCCTCGATCATTGGCTGCAGCTCGGCGCGGCGCGTCTTCAGCGCCGCCTGGTTGACGATCAGCCGCGCCGACACCGGCATGATCTCCTCCACCGCGTGCAGTTTGTTCGCCTTCAGCGTCGCGCCGGTGGACACCAGGTCCACGATGGCGTCGGCGAGATTCAGCAACGGCGCCAGTTCCATCGAGCCGTAAAGCCGGATCAGATCCACGTGCACGCCCTTGACGGCGAAATGCTCGCGCGTAGTCTGGATGTATTTGGTGGCGACGCGCAGCCGCGCGCCCTGGCGCACCGCGGCGGCGTAGTCGAAACCGCGGCGCACCGCCACCATCATGCGGCAGCGCGCGATGCCCAGGTCCAGCGGCTGGTAGAGGCCGGCGCCGCCATGCTCGTGCAGCACGTCCTTGCCGGCGATGCCGATCTCGGCGGCGCCGTGCTGGACGTAGGTGGGAACGTCCGAGGCGCGCACCACGATCAGTCGCACGTCGCGGCGCGCCGTGGACAGGATGAGCTTGCGCGAAGCCTCCGGGTCCTCCTTCGGCGCGGCGCCGACGCGCGCTAGCAGCGGCCCGGTTTCCTCGAGAATGCGGCCCTTCGACAACGCGATGCTGATAACACCCATGGCGGTCAGTTTACCCGCTGGACCGTCGCGCCCAGGGCCGCCAGCTTGGTCTCCAGGGCCTCGTAGCCGCGGTCAAGGTGGTAGATGCGGTCGATCACGGTCTCGCCTTCGGCGGCGAGCGCGGCGATCACCAGGCAGGCCGACGCTCGCAGGTCGGTCGCCATCACCTGGGCGCCCGAGAGGCGCGAGACGCCCTTGACGGCCGCAACGTTGCCCTTCAACTCGATATTCGCGCCCAGGCGCGCGAGTTCCGGGACGTGGGTGAAGCGATCCAGGTAGATGGTGTCCTCGATGGCGCTTGTGCCTGAGGCCACTGCGCACACCGCGATCATCTGTGCCTGCATGTCGGTGGGGAAGCCCGGGAAGGGTTGCGTCACCACGTCCACCGCCCTGGGCCGCCCCGGACCGGCCACCGCAACCGAGTCGGCCGCGCGACGCACGGTGCAGCCAGCCTCCTCCAGCTTGAGCAGCGCCGCCTCGAAGTGATCCGGGATCACCCGCTCGAGCCGGATCGAGCCGCCGGTCATCGCCGCGGCGGCGGCGAAGGTGGCCGCCTCGATGCGGTCCGGGATGATGGTGGCGTCGACCGGCCGCAGGCCGGCCACGCCGTGGATCACGAGACGGCGCGAGCCCAGCCCCTCGATGCGCGCGCCACAGGCGACCAGCACCTCGCCCAGCGCCGTGACGTCGGGTTCCAGGGCGACGTTCTCGAGCACCGTCGTGCCCTCGGCCAGCACCGCGGCCATCATCAGCTGCACGGTGGCGCCCACCGAGACCACGTCGAAGCCGAAGCTCGCGCCCCTCAGCTTCACGCCGCGGCCGACGATGTAGCCGTGCTCGATCTCGAGCTTCGCGCCCATCGCCTGCAGGCCGGCGAGGTGCAGGTTCACCGGCCGCGGTCCCCAGGCGCAGCCGCCGGGCAGCGACACCCGCGACTGGCCGAAACGCGCCAGCAGCGGCGCGAGCACATAGATGCTGGCCCGCATGGTCTTCACCAGGTCGTACGGCGCCTCGACCGCGTTGACGCCGTGCGTGTCGATGGTCATCAGGTCGCCGTCGACGGCAATCTTCGCGCCCAGGGTCTCGAGCACGCGCGCGAAGGTCCGCGTGTCGCGCAGCTGCGGCACGTTGCGCAGGCGATGCACGCCGGGGGCTAGCAGCGTCGCCGCCATCACCGGCAATGCGGCGTTCTTCGCCCCCGAAATGCGCACTGTCCCCTCGAGCGGGCGCCCGCCGGTGATGCGCAGCTTATCCACCGGGTCTCCACTCCGCCGGGGTCAGGGTCTGCATGGACAAGGCGTGGATCTCCTCGCGCATGCGCTCGCCCAGCGCGCGGTACACCAGCTGGTGGCGCTGGACGCGGCTCTTGCCCTCGAACGCGGTGGACACGATCACGGCCTGGAAATGCTGGCCGTCGCCGATCACCTCAAGATGCTCGCAGGCGAGTCCCGCCGCGATGCCCTGCCTGACGCTGTCACTGGTTACCATGATTGTCTGCCTTAGCCGCGAAGTTTGTAGCCTGATTTCAGGAGCGCGAGCGCGATCGCCGACAGGATCGCGAAGCTTAACCCGCCCACCGCCAGACTCGAGAGCGGCGGGAAGTCGGAAGCGCCGATGAAGCCGTAGCGGAAGCCGTCGATCAGGTAGAAGAACGGGTTCAGGTACGAGGCGTGCTGCCAGAACTCGGGCAGCGAATGGATTGAATAGAACACGCCCGAGAGGAAGGTGAGCGGCAGGATGACGAAATTCTGGAACGCGGCGATCTGGTCGAACTTGTCGGCCCAGATGCCCGCCAGGAGGCCGAGCGCGCCCAGCGCCGCGGAGCCCACCAGCGCGAAGGCGGCGACCCACAACGGCGAGGCGAGGCGCAGGTCGACGAATAGCGCGGTTACCGCCAGCACCCCCGCCCCGACTGCGAGGCCGCGCACCATCGAGGCGAGCACGTAAGCAGCATAGAGCTCCAGGTGCGAGATCGGCGGCAGCAGCACGAACACCATGTTGCCGGTGACCTTGGACTGGATCAGGCTGGAGGAGCTGTTGGCAAACGCGTTCTGCAGGATGCTCATCATGACCAGGCCCGGGGCGAGGTACGCGGTGTAGCTGATCCCGCCGGGCGCCGGGGCGCGGTCCGCCAGCGCCTGGGCGAACACCACCAGGTACAGGAGCGAAGTCAGGACCGGCGCGGCAACGGTCTGGAAGCTCACCTTCCAGAAGCGCAGCGTCTCCTTGTAGAACAGGGTCGGGAAGCCGCCCATCGTCAATGCCTTTCCATCACCTTGAGGAAAACCTCCTCCAGGTCCGGTGGCTGCAGCTCGAACTCGGCGATGCCCACGCCGCTCTCTCGCAGCCGGTGCAGCACGGATTCCAGCTCCGCGGTATCGCTCAGGCGCAGGTTGAAGCTGGTGCCGTCCTGAGACAGCACCGGGACGTCAAGGCCGTCCGGCAGCTGCTCTCGGTCCAGGCGCAGGCGCAGCACGGAGCCCGAGAAGGTCTGCAGCAGGTTGCGGGTGGAATCCAGCGCCACCACGCGGCCTGCCTTGAGCAGCGCGATACGGTCGCACAGCTCCTCGGCCTCGTCCAGGTAGTGCGTGGTGAGCACGATGGTGTGCCCGTCGCGGTTCAGGCGCCGGATGAAGCGCCACAGGCTCTGGCGCAGCTCGACGTCCACGCCCGCGGTCGGTTCGTCGAGCACGATCACCGGCGGCGTGTGCACCAGCGCCTGCGCCACCCGCACGCGGCGCGTCCTGCCGCCGGAGAGCGTGCGCATGTTGGCATCGGCCTTGGCGTCCAGGTCGAGGTGGTGGATCACCTCGTCGATCCAGGCATCGTTGCGGCGCAGGCCGAAATAGCCCGACTGCAGGCGCAGGGTCTCGCGCACGGTGAAGAACGGGTCGAATACGAGTTCCTGGGGCACCACGCCCAGCATGCGGCGCGCCGTCCGGTAGTCGGCCACGACGTCCGCGCCCATGACGCGTGCCGAACCGGCACTGGCGCGCACCAGGCCGGCGACGATGCTGATGAGGGTCGTCTTGCCG
>SXNB01000085.1 GCA_005777205.1 Burkholderiales bacterium
ACCAGGCGATCGCGCGGCAGCTCAAGGCTGATGTTCTTGAGGTTGTGCGTGCGCGCGCCTCGGATCCGGATCGTCGGGGAGGCTTGGGAGGCTTGTGTCGGGTCCAAAGTGCCAGGGCGAGAGGGGAAACTTGCTATTATCGTTCCTTTCCCCCGCGGCCCTCCACACTTTCATGCTAGCCGACAGGGTATCCCCCGAACGGATGTCCCCGACCGAGCTGCGCGCGGGCGCGAGCCTAGCGGGCGTGTTCGGCCTGCGCATGCTCGGACTGTTCCTGATCCTGCCGGTGTTCGCCGTGCACGCGCCGCAACTCGCGGGCGGTGACAACCTCGTGCTCGTTGGCATCGCACTGGGTGCTTACGGGCTCACGCAGGCCATCCTGCAAATCCCTTTTGGCATCGCCTCGGACCGCTGGGGCCGCAAGCCGGTGATCTACTTCGGGCTCGTGGTATTCGCCGCCGGCAGCTTGCTTGCTGCCGGCGCCACCGACATCTGGACCGCGATCGCGGGGCGGTGCCTGCAGGGCGCGGGCGCCATTTCTTCGGTCGTGGTGGCGCTGGCCGCGGACCTCACCAGCGAGCGCCACCGCACCAAGGTGATGGCGATGATCGGCTCCATGATCGGGCTGGCGTTCGCCTTGTCGCTGGTCGCGGCGCCGGTGCTGTACCAGTCCATCGGTATGGGCGGGCTGTTCATCCTCATCGGAGCGCTCGCGCTGGCGGCGGTGTGGCTGGTGGCTGTCGCGGTGCCCGAGCCGCCGCGCCGAGAGCCCTCTGCGCGCGGCGCAACCGGGCTGGCGCTGGTGCTGCAGCCAGAGCTGCTACGCCTGAATCTTGGCATCTTCGTGCTGCACGTGGTGCAGATGGCCCTGTTCGTGGTGCTGCCGACGATGCTGATCGGGGCCGGGCTGGCGTTGGAACGGCACTGGCTGCTCTACCTGCCGGTGGTCCTGGTGTCGTTCGCGATCATGCTGCCGCCGGTGTTCTATGCCGACCGCCGCAACCGGCCCAAGCCGGTGCTGGTGGGTTCAGTGGTGCTGCTCGCGCTGGTGCTGCTGGCGCTCGCGGCCTCCGGCGCCGGAGGTCCCGGCATCCCGGCGCTGGCGGCGCTGCTGCTCGCATTCTTCGTCTCCTTCAACGTGCTCGAGGCGCTCCTGCCGTCGCTGGTCTCGCGCATCGCCCCGGTGGCTTCGCGCGGCGCGGCGATCGGCGTCTACAACACCGCGCAGACCCTGGGCCTGTTCTTCGGCGGCCTTGCGGGGGGCTGGCTGGCGAAGCACCATGGCGCGGGCGTGCTGTTCGGCGTCTGCGCGGCGCTGACCCTGGCCTGGCTGGCCGCGGCCGCGGGCATGCGCGCGCCCGGGCGCGCCTCGGAGGTCAACCCGGCGCACGGCTAGGCGTTGTATATCCATACAGGTACACTGAACGCGAAAGGGGACGCACATGGCATCGGTCAACAAGGTGATTCTGGTCGGCAATCTCGGCGCCGATCCTGAAACGAGATACCTGCCGAGCGGCGAGGCGGTGACCAACATCCGCATCGCCACCACGGACCGCTGGAAGGACAAGGCAAGCGGCGAGATGAAAGAAGCCACCGAGTGGCACCGCATTTCTTTCTTTGGCCGGCTGGCGGAGATCTCCGGCGAGTACCTGAAGAAGGGTTCGCAGGTGTATGTCGAGGGCAGCCTGCGCACGCGCAAGTACGACAAGGACGGGCAGACGCATTACTCCACCGAGATCCGCGGCGACGCGATGCAGATGCTCGGTTCGCGCCAGGGCGGCGGCGCGCCGGAGTCACCTGGGCGGGACAAGAGCGCGGATCGGAGTGGGGACCGCCCCGCCTCCGCCAAAGCTGAGGGCAAGCCGGCGGCGCAGAAGCCCGCGGGCAGCTTTAACGACATGGAGGACGATATTCCGTTCTGAAATCAGGGCGATAGCGGGATATAATGGAGGGCTGAGACAAATCCAGATGCCGATCTACGAATACCGCTGCGACGTTTGCGGGCACCAGGAGGAATTCCTCCAAAAGGTGTCCGAGCCGCCGATCGCCAAGTGCCCGAGTTGCGGCAAGAAGAAGTTCAGGAAGCTGCTGTCGGCGGCCGGGTTCCAGTTGAAGGGCTCGGGCTGGTACGCCACGGACTTCAAGGGCGGCAAGTCCGCGTCGGCGAAGTCGGACGCCAAGGTGGACGCGAAAGCGGACTCGAAGGCCGAGTCGAAAGCCGAGACCAAGTCCGAGACCAAGACCGCTACCGAAGCGAAGTCCGACGCCAAGCCGGCCGCGAAGCCGGCGCCCACCACCACCAATTGACGCCCCGAGGGCCTGCGCATCCGGCCCGATAGCATGTCGGGCCGTTTTGTTTTCGAGCCATGAAAAAATACCTCATCACCGGTCTGCTGATTTGGATCCCGCTGGTCATCACCCTCTGGGTGCTGAAGCTGGTGGTGGATACGCTCGACCAGACCCTGCTGCTGCTGCCGCTGGCGTTCCAGACCGAGAACTGGCTCGGCCTGCACGTGCCCGGTATGGGCGTGTTCATGACGCTGGTGATCGTGCTGGTGACCGGCGTGTTCGCAACCAATTTCCTCGGCGCGCGGCTGGTGCACCTGTGGCACGAGGTGCTGCACCGCATCCCGGTGGTGAACTCGATCTATTCCAGCGTCAAGCAGATCTCGGATACGCTGTTCTCCTCCAGCGGTCAGGCGTTTCGCAAGGCGCTGCTGGTGCAGTGGCCGCGGGAAGGGATGTGGACCATCGCCTTCCTCACCGGCCTTCCAGGCGGCGACGTGACCAACCACCTGCAGGGTGACTACGTCAGCGTCTACGTACCGACCACGCCCAATCCGACTGGCGGCTACTTCGTGCTGGTGGCGCGCCACGACATCATCGAGCTGGACATGTCGGTGGACGAGGCGCTGAAGTACATCATATCGATGGGCGTGGTGCCGCCTGGCCGCAATGGGAAAAACGGCGGGAAAAACGGCGGGAACGGAAAAGGCTGATGCGATGAGATCCCATTACAGCGGCGAGCTGTCCGCCGCCCTCGTCGGCAAGACGGTGACCCTGGCGGGTTGGGCGCACCGGCGCCGAGACCACGGCGGGGTGATCTTCATCGACCTGCGCGACCGCGACGGACTGGCGCAGGTGGTCTGCGACCCAGACCGCGCCGAGGCCTTCCGCAACGCCGAGCGCGTGCGCGGCGAGTTCGTGCTCAAGGTGACCGGCGCCGTCCGCCGGCGACCCGAGGGCACGGTCAATGCGAACCTTAAATCGGGCGAGGTGGAGGTGCTGGCGCACGAGGTGGAGATCCTCAACACCGCGGTGCCGCCGCCGTTCCAGCTCGACGACGAAACCATTTCGGAGACGGTGCGCCTGGAGCACCGCATCGTCGACCTGCGCCGCGACTTCATGCAGAACAACCTGCGCCTGCGGCACCGCGCGGCGCGCGCGGCGCGCGGGTATCTGGATGCCAACGCCTTCGTCGAGATCGAGACTCCGGTGCTGTACAAGTCCACGCCCGAGGGCGCGCGCGAGTTCCTGGTGCCGTCGCGGCTGAACGACGGCCAGTTCTACGCGCTGCCGCAGAGCCCGCAGCTGTTCAAGCAGATGCT